>PKYX01000011.1 GCA_003132825.1 Acidobacteriaceae bacterium | reverse complement strand
CCCACCGCAGCATTCTCAGTCTGCAGGAGCGGAGCCGCGGCTGTCACGGTGACCGACTGTTGCGTACTGCCTGTGGCAAGATGACAATCGACCGTCAGGACCTGTTGCACGTGAACGTTAATTCCGTTCACGACGTATTTTTCGAAACTACTCGACTCCGTCATGATGCTGTAGGTGCCGGGAATCAGGTTGTCAAACACATAGGTGCCGGTGGCCGTGGATTTTGTTGCGGCGCTTACGCCTGTTGCATCGTTGGTGAGTACGATGTTTGCGTTCCGAACCACCGCGCCGGAAGGGTCTTCGACCGTCCCGGTGATCTCTCCGCGATCAATTTGAGCGATCAAGCGGCTGGGTAGAAACAGAAGCACAAGCAAACCCAGAGCCGGGAACAAAGATCCTGTTATTTTCGTTTGGGATGTCACTTTTGCCTCCAATGGGGGGATATTTTGTTGCAAACAAGTCGAAACCAACTCAACGTGATTTCCGCAGTGGCTTGCGGAGTTTGCTAATTGCTGACATAAACGCGGAAAAGAGAGAGACGCAAGTCAGATTTGAAAATTTAGCTTTCCTTTCCCACGGACGCGGTTCTAGATGCCATAGTTCATGCTACGAAGTGCGGCCTTGTAGGCTTCGCGCGCTTTCGTGACTTTCGCGTGTGCGTCTTCTTCTTCGAAGTGTGAAGCATCCCACTTTTCCATGGCAATCATAGAGTGATCGGGAGTGGCCAATGATTCCTCCGCGCGAATCGCACTAACCCAGTCATCGACAGCGCTTTTGTAGGCCAGGCGCAGTTCATCTAGATCCGCTTTACTCATAACAACCGCAGATTAAAGGCCACGCGCATCTCGGTCAATCAGCTGGCACGAAATTAACCGAAAATTTATATGAAGATCCATTAGGGCAAATGATCTGTGCTAAGAGCGTTCCATCAACTGGGGACGACTTTTTCCAGTTCTTAAGTTCAAAAGGTCTTGTCCCTTTCCTCAAGCAACCGATCTAACTCAGCGACGCCCTCCGTGCCAACATCTCTGAGACAGTTTAGTACTCTTAATTAATGAGCAGTAGGGCGAGAAAGAAAAAGGAAGAGATGAACGGAAATTCTCTTGGTGTTGTTCTTTCCCCTGGGGGTTTGGCTGTCGCGGAACGGAGCGAAGGCGAGCGTAGCGAGCCGCAGCGCAGTGCAGCGACAGCCAAAGCGGGCGCCGATCCGGCCTCTGGCTCACGGCCGGACCCCGAAGTAGTTGCCAAACCAAAGCGGCGGACCTACACCGCGGAATATAAGCAACGCATCCTCGAAGAGGCTGAAGTTGTTGCTGCGACGCGAGGTGGCCTGGGCGCTCTGCTCCGCCGCGAAGGTCTGTACTCGTCTCTGCTGACCTATTGGCGGCGCGAGCGGGCTAAAGGAGTGCTCGAGGCTCTGACTCCGCGGCAACGCGGGCCGAAGTCCAAGCGCAATCCGATGGAAGAAGAAGTTCAAAAGCTGCGTCGCCAGAACGCCCGCCTCACCGAAGATCTGCGTAAGGCGCACCTCATCATCGACGTCCAAAAAAAAGTGGCTGCGCTGTTGGGGAATCCCATTCCGGAGCAGGCCCCAGACCCGGAGGAAAAGTCCTGATGGCCGCCGTCACCGATCTAGCCAACGATGTCGGCACGAGCGCGGCTTGCCAGGCCTTGTGTATGCCGCGCGCTTCTTACTACCGGGAGCGCCGTAAGACTTCTTCTCCGGCGGTGACTGCGTGGAGGCCTTCGCCGGCACGCGCACTCCACCCAGTGGAACGAGAGGCGGTGTTGTCTCGCTTGCACGAAGAACGCTTCCAAGATCGCTCGCCAGCCGCTGTTTATGCGACGTTACTCGATGAAGGCGAGTATCACTGCTCGATTCGCACCATGTATCGCTTGCTCGAAGCGCACGGCGAGGTGCGCGAGCGCCGCGACCAGTTGACGCATCCGCCCTACCAGAAGCCAGAGCTGATGGCCACCGCTCCCAATCGGCTCTGGAGTTGGGATATCACTATGCTACTCGGCCCCGCGAAATGGACATATTTCTACCTGTACGTGATCCTCGATGTCTTCAGCCGTTACGTCACCGGCTGGATGGTCGCTTATCGCGAAAGCGCGGAGTTGGCCAAGCGACTGATCGAGGAAAGCTGCAAGAAACAACACATCCAGCCCGGTCAACTCACCCTGCATGCCGATCGTGGTACCTCGATGAGGTCCAAGCCGGTGGCTCTTTTACTCGCCGATATGGGGGTCACGAAAACGCATAGTCGGCCTCACGTGTCAGATGACAATCCCTTTTCCGAGAGCCAATTCCGAACCCTAAAGTATCGGCCGGAGTTCCCGGACCGCTTTGGGTGCATCCAGGACAGTCGCGCTTTCTGTCAGAGTTTTTTTCGCTGGTACAACGATGAGCACCGTCACTCTGGCGTAGGCTTGTTGACGCCAGCGACGGTTCACTATGGCCAAGCGGAAAACGCACTACGGCAACGCCAGGATGTACTCGATGTTGCTTACCAACGTCACCCGGAGCGCTTCGTACGAAGCGCTCCCAAACCACCGGCTCCTCCCAGCGAAGTCTGGATTAACAAGCCGGCTTCCACTCCGCAAGCGCCGCCTGTGGGAGCAGGAGAAGAGAGCTTCCTTGGAAGCGATCAGCTGCCAGCAGCGATCGACTTTGGAAAAACGAAGTGTGCTCCTAGGAGGGACAAAAACGGGCATGCCGTAGGTCCATCGAGTTGGCGATCGTCGTTCCTAGGCGATCCTGATGCGAACTTTCTTGTGGAAAACTGACAGCAAATGAAAAACTCACTAAATTTCGTGAACACCTGTCTCAGGGTCGTTGACACGCGCCGCCCCGCCCAGCGGGGGGCTTGGGNNGAACGGGTCTTCGGTTGAGTTGACGGGCAAGCCCCAGCGCTCCAGCAGACTGCGAACTCTTCCAGTTTTGCCAACTGATGCTGGTGTTGAATTCTTTTTCTTGGGCAGAAAAACACGGTTTATATATTTAGTTATACCCAGGTCTCATCGTGAGATTTTGAGAAAGTTGGCAGTGGAATTGGGGAGGGGATAGCGCGCGATTCCTGCCCTATACTGCGGGGCTGTTCGCGGGAATGAAACGCTCTTCGCAATCGGGACACAATACATGCTGAGAGTCGATGCGGCGAATTCTGTTGGGCGGGATCGACTAGTGTCTGAGAGTTTTGCCGCGTCCCGGATTTTTCGAATTTCATAGTGGACTTGATTTTTCGCATTGACGTTGGCCTCAGCCCCGGAGTAGGATGCGACATCGGAGCACCCCCCGCGACAGCCTCGACAAATCGTTCCTCTTCTCTCCCCTGGGAACGCGAGATCACGAGATTTTTACTAGCACTTTCAGGTTGTAAGGAGATTTCGTATGCATAGAGTTCTTGTTCTTCTGCTCACTCTGGTTTTCCTCCCTGTGCTATGTCGAGCGGATTCGATCGATGTGGTGAACTATCAGATCAACATATCAGCCACTTGGATTGAAACGAATCCAGCATGCGTTTCAAACTGCACAGAGAATATGAACATAAGTTATGTGTTCGAATTGAATACAAATCCGAATCCAACTTCAGGTGCTTTTGGGTGGGTTGATTTGAGCACATTGAAAGAATCGTCTTCTGGATTTTTGGGGTCATTTGCTTTCNNCAAACCCAGATGAAATAGATTTAGGGCAGATGGGTCCCGGTTTAACTAATGTACGTAATGGTAGTCCAGATATGTATATTTACGATTGTTTTTCAGAAACTTGTCTGAATGCATATTCCCCTCCTTACCAATATATACAAGCTAATAGTGAATCGTCCACGGCTGTTCCAGTACCAGCAGGTGATTCAGTGTGGATATTGTTAGTTTCGGCAATTGCTTGCACCTTCGGCTTCTTCGTGAAACAGAGATCAGCGTAACTCCGAGGAAACTGTGCACCATGGACGGGCACGCAGCGTTTGCNNAGAACCGCTGGCCGCACTCCGGGCATTCGATTTGCTCAGAATCGATGCGGCGAATCTTGTCAGGCGTAATCGGCTAAAGTGCCTGACTTTCCAAGATGTTCAAGAGCTTGCCCGCATGGAGGTTCCAGCATTCTTAGGTCCTCCGCAACTGGGAGAGCACGTCCGACCACAGATTGATGTAACGCTGGGATCATCCTTACCTCACGATTTGTACGTGGCCAGCCTTCTTGCCCAGTTGCTCTTGTTTTTCATGCTAGTGCATTTTGGCGCTTTCGTTCGCGAAGCTGTGTCGTCACCGAACTTTCCGGCTCCGGGAACGCTCTTTAGCGCTTTTTCCCGATCTCGTTCGGGACTGCTCGTTTTCGGCTTTGCTACGCTTATCCCACCACTGGCGTCAGCGCTTGTGTTCTNNGGGGATTTTTCTCGGTTCAAATTGTTCTGTGGCGAACTCGATACTTCAACAGCTTGATTCATCGGAACAACAGAAGGGGTGATGCGAAGACGGCACTGAAGTCTGAGGCAACTCCAGGCGAGCCGAATCAGCGCACAAATAAATAATAGTCTGAAAATCTCGGGGACAACTTCGGGGACAACAAAAACGCCCTGAAAGACTCTAAGCGATTGCGAGTCAACGAGATAGTTTTTCCGAAAACTGGCTACGANNCCCGTGGGCAGCCATCGTGACTCCATTCTCTTTTGCTCCGAGGTATTCCTGAGTCGCCCCGAGAGCCGTCCGAAGGTCGGTCTCTGAGACGATGGCATAGGGTCGGAACATCGGAACATCGAACCCGTCTTGTGACCGGACACCCGCATCCCCGTGACTTGCGCCACTCCCGCCGCGATCCTATTCCGGCAAGCGCTTCTGCGGAGAAACGTGGAAGAGCCTGCGAATTCCCGCCTTAGTGCAGGCGTCGCCCACGACTTTCTAAACTCCCAACCCTCGCCACGGAATTCCATGGGCTTTGTGGAGGTTCCTGCCCCACGGTGGGAGCCGGCGCGGTCTGATCGCAGGTTCTACGGACGGCATCGGTAGATTGGACGAGTCTGGGATAGGGGAATCCGTGTGGTTTTGCTGCGACTCTTAGGAGCTTCACTCTTTCTTGAAGGTCTTTGACCCGCTGAACCAGTTGGTGAATCGTCTCTGGATCAGTCGAGGGAGTGTCTTGCGGATAGCACAGGCTGCTGAGCAGAAGCAGGACCGTGGCTGTCCATGGGATATGGCGCAGGAGCGGTCTTTCTCCAGTCAAGAGTGCTGGACGAATTCCAGTGTGCAAGGTGGGGGATCTGGTGAACNNTCCCGGTTGACGGGAATACAAGCAATTGGTATGGAAGTTATTGCAATCCCTCGAGTTATTGGCCGTAAGGCATCGTGCGAAAGGCGCTGCGGCAGCCTTTCCGAAATTGGAAACCGTTGTACTTTGAGACCCCATTCAGTCGATGGAACAGGATCGCGCAAAACCCTCAAGGCGAGTCCTTATTAATATTAGTGCGAGCGCAGTGTCCTCCGCCGTGACTTGTGCAAGAATCAGCATCTCACCATCCGAACAGCANNATACCCCCGCAATCCCGTTCTGCTACAAGGTTGCGAGTAGAAACGGGAGATTGACACCGGAGAGAGTAACCCTGTCGTTTTCCGATCCATCGAAGACTCGCACAAAGTGGGCAAGTCGCTATTCCATGGAGCGTTCCAATGAAGTACTCCTCTCTCTCAGCCAGGCTGCTGGCTGCGGCGTCAATTCTCCTCTTCTACGCATTCACCACTCAACAGGGCCAATGTCAATCTTCGCTCAAACAGGCCCAGGCTCTCG
>PKYX01000089.1 GCA_003132825.1 Acidobacteriaceae bacterium | reverse complement strand
CCCCAAACGGGAGCTGCGGAGCTAGCGGAAACGGTTCGCTGGTTTACCGCGGTCAACCAGTTTGGCATGAGCGCTTTGACTTTCCTATGCGTCCACACGATTGCAATGCGTTTACATATGTAAACCAAAATATCGTTCTGGAGCGTCCATCGCGTAAACACGTTGACCCTGCAGTGATTGCCGCTTTCGGTTTGAAACCGGCGCTTGACGGTAAAACTGGTCTGCGTGCAGGCAGGTTTTCGATGGCGGCGTTCCGATGAGCGCTCACCGCATCCCGGCGCCGCAGAACTTTCCATCTCGTCCAGGCGATGAAGCGCGACGGGCTCTGCGCGCTAAAACTGTCGCTACCAGGCTAACTCTCGAGGAATTGCAGGAGGTTGAAGCAGCCGCCGAACGCGAGGGGAAATTACTCGCCGAGTGGCTGCGTGATCAAGCCCTGCGCTCGGCCCGGCTGCGGCCGGCGGATCCTATCGAACTGCTGCTAGCCGAGCAGTTGGCGACCCAATACACTCTGTTGAATCTGTTTCACGCGACCGCTCTCGCGANNGGAGAAAGCGAGAGCACCAAACCATGAGGCCCATGCGGTTTCCCCGACCGTTTCCATGGCTGATTGCGTTTGTTCTGCTGCTTTTTTCCGGGGTAGCTTTTCTGCCTCTGGGATTCTGGTATTGGCTGACCTGTCCGCCTGTCCAGCACTACTACCTGGGAGCCTATTTCGAGAGCTCTTGGATGGACAACGATTCGGCGGTCCCGGTTCAGTGGCTATACAAGACGGCACCGGGCAAGAACAAGAAGCGCGAACTGGCGATGGTCGAGGACCTGGTCCCGGACTCCTCCGGGGGCAGCCTCCATCTGTTCATGAAGCTGTCGCCGACGGCCCGCGCCGCGGGCTGGAACGGCCTAGTGCAGGGACCGCGGCAACGCATCGCCGCGGCCAAACTGGAGCCGTATCTCCAGGCGACTTTCTTCGCCGACGAAAGTGCGTGGAGTTTGCTGGTGCGACCTCTGCTGTGGGGTGCGGCGGCGGTCCTGTTTTTGCTTGCCGTGCGGAACCTGTGGCTCAGCCAGGACCGGCACGAAGAGCGCCACGGACGGCGCACCAGAGGCTCCGAGTTGCTGTCGGCCTTACTCTCGAGGCGTCGCGCCAAGGCCGACGGCATCCGCTTCCGGTTGCGCTTTGAGAACGAGTGGTTGGGCAGGCTGTCCTTCGGTCCGAGCTACCGGATTCCGCGCAAGCTGGAGTCCAGCCACATCCTGCTGGTGGGCGACACCGGCAGCGGTAAATCGACAGCCATCCGGCAGATCTTGCGCCAGATCGAGGAGCGCGGCGAAAGCGCGATCGTCTACGACCCGGCCATGGATTTTGTGGGCGAGTTCTATGACCCAAAGCGCGGCGATTTGATCCTCAATCCGCTCGATGCGCGCTGCCCGTATTGGAGTCTGGGCGACGAGCTTGTTCGGGAGGAAACGGCTACGACCATCGCCGCCGCGTTCCTTCCCGAGAACGAGTACGAGCGGGAGTTTTTTACCGATGGACCGCGCCGGATACTGGCCCATCTGCTCAAACGGAAACCGCAGCCCAGGGACCTCCTGCAGTGGATGGCTCAGCCAGAAATGATGGCTGCGATGGTCAAAGCAACGCCGCTTGCCGCCCTGCTCGATCCCGCCGCACCGCCGCAGCGGGCGGGCGTCATCGCCAGCGTGAACATGGTCGCCGACAGTCTGGAATTGCTGCCCGAATACGGCGAAACCCAAGGCAAGACTTTCTCTACGGCCGAGTGGTATACGGAGCGCAAGCGCTGGGTGTTCCTAACCTCAAGCGCCGAATATCGCGAGAAGATCTTGCCGTTGCATAGCGTGTGGCTCGACTTGTTCATCCTGCGCATGATGGGCCACTGCCAAGACCGCGCAGCGAAGCCGGTGTGGTTCGTGCTCGACGAGTTGGCATCGTTGCACAAGCTGCCCCAGCTGCACACCGCCGTCACCGAGAACCGCAAGTATGGCAACCCGGTTGTGCTGGGATTCCAAGGCCGCAGCCAGCTCGAGAAACGCTACGGCCAGGATGCCGACGCCATGCTCTCGCAGCCCGCCACCAAAGTCTTTTTCAAAACCAGCGAGCCGCGTGCGGCCCAGTGGATCTCCGATGCCATCGGGGAAATCGAAGTCGAGCGGCTGAAGGAGTCGCGCAGCGTTGGTTGGCTGCTCAGCAGGAAATCGTATGCCATGGAGATCGCCACCAAGGCGCTCGTGATGGCTTCTGAAATCTCGGGACTTGAGCCGTTGCGCGGCTTCATCAAGCAGCAGAATCGGGTCGTGCCGGTCCGCTTTGCACTGGCCAAAAAGCGCGGCCACCAACCGGAGTTTATCGGCCGCAAGCAGCCGGAAGCTGTGCTTAGGCCGATAGAGACGACGCCGACATCGCCGAAAAAGCCGGCAGCATCGTTCCCGTTCCCCCAGGCTGCGCTTCCTCTATTCCGTGCTGTCGGGACCAAGTTTCAAGACAATGCCAGTGCCAAAGAGGCCTTCGTCTGGGATGAGTCGAAGGGGATCGAGTGAGCCATCAGAACGTCCAGCCGCATCCCGGCCAGCATCCCCTGGGCGCGGTATGTTGACCATTTCGAAACCGTTGTCGGCCGCCCAGGCGCGGACCTACCACGCGCGGGAGTTCGCCTCGCAGGAGCAGAACTACTGGAGCCGCGATCAGCAAGGGCATAGCGAATGGCAGGGCAGGCTCGCCCGGGAGTGGGGTTTCGCAGGGGAGGTTGGCTCTGAACACTTCGCGCGATTGAGCGAAGGCCGGCACCCGGAAACCGAGGAGCAACTGGTACGCCATCAGACCTCCAAAACCTACGAAGGCAAGTACGGTCGGGAAGTTACTAGCGTCGAGCATCGGGCGGGATGGGATGCGACCTTCTCCGCTCCCAAGTCGGTTTCAGTGACCGCCCTGGTGGGCGGCGATGAGCGCGTGAGACAGGCGCACCGGGAGAGCGTTCGAGTGGCGCTGGGGGAGCTGGAGCGCTACACGCAGGCGCGGATCGGCAACGTGCATGCGCCGGAAACCACGGGAAAATTCATCGCCGCAACCTTCGAGCACGACACGGCGCGTCCGGTCGAAGGCTACGCCGCGCCGCAGCTTCATACCCATGCCGTGATCTTCAATGTCACCGATCGTGACAGCGGACCCGAGAACAAAAAAGAGACGCGCTCCCTGCAACCGCGGGAGCTATTTGCTTCCCAGCACTATGCAACCGGCGTCTACCGCGCCGAGCTGGCGGTGCGGCTGCAGGAGTTGGGTTATGAGCTGGAGCGTGGCAAGCATGGGCAGCCGGAGATTAAGGGTTATACGAAGGAGTACCTGGAGGCGTCGAGCCCGCGCCGAGAGCAGATCAAAGACCATCTGCGTGCTTTGGGGATCGATGGAGCGGGAGCCGCTCAGGTAGCGGCCCACCGGACGCGGGACCGCAAGAATCTGCTGTCGCCCGAAGAAGTATTGCAGAAGCACCGCGATCTGGCCGCGCAGCATGGGAATCAGGCCGACAAGATAGTAGCCGAGGCGCGGGAGCATGCACAGAGACCGCGGCACGCCTACGACCCCGACCCTGCGGCGCAGCGAGCCGTGACTTATGCCCGCGATCATGTTTTCGAGCGTTCGGCGGTCGAAGACCGGCGCGACATAGTCGAAGCTGCACTCAACCGTGGGATGGGACAGATCACGGTTGCTCAGGCGCAGCAGGAGTTCGAGCGCAGGGTGCAGGCGGGAGACTTCCGCGCCGTCGAGCACGTCGGGGCGGCGGGTGAGCAGTACACGACCGCCGCCATGCTGCGCATGGAGCGCGAGACCATCGGCCACATGCAGGACGGCAACCGGCGCGGCTATGACGATCCCATGCTGGTGCGGGCAGATATTCGCATCGAAACCGAAGACCGGCACCCGGAGCTGAAGGCCGGGCAGCGCCAAGCGGTCGAGGATGTCTTTCTCTCGCGCGAGAAGATCGTTGGCCTGGACGGCATTGCGGGGGCTGGCAAGACCCGAACCCTGGCCGTGGTGCGCGAAGGCGCGGAGGCCGCCGGGTACAAGGTGGAAGGGTTTGCGCCCACATCCCGCGCGGCACAGGCGCTGGCAAATGCCGGGATCGAGACGACGACTTTACAGGCGCATCTTGCCCGAGGCCAGCGCGTGGATACGGGAGAGCGCCGGCTCTATGTGGTCGATGAGAGTTCGCTTGCGTCTACCAAACAGATGCACGAGTTTGTGGACCGCCTGCATTCGAAAGACCGGGTTCTGTTGGTCGGCGACATCCGCCAGCATGAATCGGTCGAAGCCGGCCGCATCTTCGCGCAGCTCCAGGACGCGGGCATGAAGACGGTGAAGCTCGAAGAGATCGTGCGCCAGAAGGATCCAGAGCTGAAACAGACTGTCGAACAACTGGCACGCGGCGAGGTCGGAGAGGCCGTCGCGGGACTCGAGCGGCAGGGCCGCATCCATGAGTTCAAAGGCCATGAGGAACGGATCGCGGCGATCGCCAAGGAGTATGCGAAGTCGCCTGAGAACACGCTGGTCGTCTCGCCCGACAACCGCTCCCGAGCGGAGCTCAACCAGGCGATCCACGCTGAATTGCAGGCGAAGGGCGCAGTCGCGAGCGCTGAACATCGCACTCGGGTGCTTGTGCCCCGTCAGGACCTTACCGGAGCGGACCGCACCTGGGCCGAGCGCTACGAAGTGGGCGATGTGCTGCGCTACAGCCGCAGCTCCCGGGAGACCGGCATCGGAAAAGGCGAGTACGCGCGGGTGAAGAGCGTCGAGGGTCCCAGCAACCGGCTGACCGTCGAGCTGAAGGACGGCACGGAGAGGAGCTACGATCCACGGCGGCAGCAGGGCGTCTCTGTCTATCGGGACGAGGAGCGGGCGTTCTCCACCCGTGACCGGGTGCAGCTTACCGCGCCCGTGCGCGAGCTGAAGGCGGCGAACCGTGAGCTGGGAACGGTGGAGGGTATCGGCCCGGATGGACGGCTCAGTCTGAGGATGGACGGAGGGCGCGAGGTGCAGCTCGATCCGCGCCAGCATCCCCATCTCGATCATGGCTATGCCGTCACCAGTCATTCTAGCCAGGGGCAGACGGCGGACCGCGTATTGATCCACGTCGATACCGAGTTGGCAGCAAAAGACCTGCTCAACAACCGCATGGCTTATGTTGCCGTCTCACGCGGCGCTTTCGATGCGCAGTTGTTCACCAACAACCGCGAAAAGCTTGGGACAGCGCTCGGGCACGATGTTTCCCACCAAAGCGCACATGCGCCGGAGATTAAACCCAATCAGAGTATTGCGTCGCAGCCGGAAGTCTCCCGAGGTCAACAAGAGGACCGCGGCATAGGTCTCGGAATCGGTCGTTAGAACCCTGCCGCCCNNACCGAACCATTAGCGGAGTCGAGATTGCCCCTCAGCCGGTTCGCGATCTCTGAGAACTCGCGGGTGAACCTGGATTTCACTGATCCTTGAGGTCGGTCCTCAGCACCCGCAGGCCGGCTCACGACACTTACAGTCGCGACAGCGCCGTTCTTCGAGATGGTTACTTTGAGCAGAACCTTGCCCTGCAGTCGCGTGGCTTTCCCGAGTGGCGGATATTCAGAATCGATCTTTTTCAGGATGTGCTCGTTTGCGTTTGCCCATGATTCTTCCACTGTCACGATCTGAGATGCGCCACTCCAAGCAGTAAGTGCAACGCAATTAAGAGATGAAGGCGGCGTCGCACTTAGTTTGTCTCCGCACTGAGAGTCAGCCATTCATGTGTAGGCTCTAACACTCGAAAGAACTCAGGATCGTGGAGATGGTAGAGGATGTGGCGAAATTCCTCTGAAATATCCAGAAGCAAGTCCTCTAGCTGCTCGCCCTGGAGTGACGAGTCTGCCAGCTTGGGAAGCTGCTGATCCAAAAACTTCCGTAGTGATTCCTCAATATCAGAGAACGCATGTGCCAGTGTTTCCGGCTCCTCGGGTCCATACTTCGCGATTACGGGACAAGTGGCGAGCCGCTGTACCAACCCCTTGAAAGCGTCCTTCGTCTGTAAAAGTCCACTCATTTGAGAACGTCCTTGTAGGCCTGAGCTGTTTGAAGTCTTGACTTCTGCCTCTCCCTTGAGCCGGTGAGCCCGGTTGCACGAGCGCCGATTCTCTCAAGCTGTTTGGTGACGAGCTGCCCGGCCACAAATTCCACTCCAGTCCGGGTTGCGTATTCCTCCGGCCCAAGCTCTTGCCGGGTCTTATTGTGGGCACTCTTGACCGCGCAGGATTTGCACTATCCACCGGTCGGCGGCGTCAACATTATCCTCGGCGATGTAATCCCAGATGCCATCCAAGGCGCGGTCGGCATCCTCGCTCAGGATGTAAACGCTTTGGGTTTCCGGCGATGCTCGGATTTACGCTTGAGCC
>PKYX01000064.1 GCA_003132825.1 Acidobacteriaceae bacterium | reverse complement strand
TCCATCGCGACGTCAAACCGGCGAACATCAAGGTCGATGGCGACGGCACCGTTAAGCTGCTCGACTTCGGATTGGCGAAGGCGCTCGAGAGCATCGTCGTGAACTCCGACATCTCGAGTTCACCGACATTTACGCACATGGCGACGCAGGCTGGGCTGATCCTCGGTNNACGCCAAGATTCTTGATTTCGGCCTGGCGAAGATCACGCCCACAGGCGGGTCGCTCAATACCCAGACGCGAACGGTCGATGAGCACCACTTGACTAGTCCGGGCACTGCGGTAGGAACAATTTCCTACATGTCTCCCGAGCAGGCGAAGGGGCGGCCTGTGGACCGTCGCGCAGACATCTGGGCTTTTGGATGCGTTCTGTTCGAGATGCTTACGGGCAAGATGGTGTTCAGCGGCGAAAGCGTGACGGACACGCTTGCGGAAATCATCAAGGCGGAGCCCGGTTGGAGTCTGATTCCGGCGAAGACGCCGAAGCCTATCCGCACTCTTCTCCAGCGTTGCCTGAAGAAAGATGCGAAGCAGCGACTGCAGGCGATTGGCGAAGCGCGAATCATAATCGAAGATGTGCTGGCGGCACCAGCCGGGACGAGTTTCGAGGAAGCTGAACCTGCGAAAGCAGCCGCCAAAAGCCGCAGCCTCTCGCTCGTGGGCTGGATCGGCGGATTCGCCCTTGGTGCTGTGCTCGCTGCTCTTGCCATTTGGTGGGGAACCCGATCCAGTTCGGCGCCGGGTATGCATTTCAGCGCGGTGACCACTTTCGCCGGCGTGCAGGCCCAGCCTGCGCTTTCACCCGATGGACGTTCCGTCGCATTCGTCTCCAATCGCGATGGGCACTACAACGTCTATGTTGGGCTGGTGCGTGGCGGCCAACTCTTGCAGATCACGCATGACGCCAGCATGAAGTCGCGGCCCGCCTGGTCGCCCGACGGCAGCACCCTCGCCTACGCGCAGATGAACGATTTCGGGACCATGGACATCTGGGAGGTTGCGGCCCTTGGCGGCTCTCCCCATAAGGTGATCCTCAACGCGACCGATCCGGCGTGGACACCCGACGGACACTCACTCGCGTACGTAAACATGGGGGATGGGACGATTTGTATATCCGGAGTGGAGGGTGAAAACCCTCACTTGCTTGTGCGCACGGATCCCGGCTATGCGGGCACGGAGCCGCGCATTTCCCCAAATGGCACGATGGTTGCCGTCGCGGCTCGTGCACTGAGCGGCGGGCCATACGGCGAACTCGGCGTCTGGGACATCACTACCGGAAAACGTCGACTGCTCACTCACGACCGCGCCCTGGCGCTCTCGCCTGCGTGGTCGCCCGACAGCCGGATTATTTATTTCTCCTCGAGCCGCGGCGGCACGCTGAACATCTGGAAGATTGCCGCGGATGGAAGCGGGTTGCGGCAAGTCACCGCTGGCGAGGGTGACGATACCGAGCTGGATGTTTCCAGCGACGGCAAACGCCTCGTATTTGCGACCATGCGCCTGAACATCGGTCTTGCGCAACTCGCTGTCCAGGCCAAACCGGGCGAGTCAAACATTAAGATCGTCGCCAGCGACCCAGCGCGCAACGAGTTTGGACCGGCGTATTCGCCGGACGGCACCCATATCGCTTTCTTTACCAATCTGAAGGGCGCCGAGAACGAAAGCATCGGTTTCGCGGATGCCAATGGTTCCGAGGCGACACAGCTCGTGCGGGATTCGCGTATCAATCTGTTTCCGCGCTGGGCGCCGGACGGATCCCGCCTCATTTTTCTCTCGCTTGTAGCGGATGGAATCGTCGGTCAGGACGAGTATCGTAGCGTGGCGATTTCAGGTGGGGCGCCGCAAACGATTACGCAGGCCCCATTCAGCGTGGTGGATGTGGGCCGCGACGGGCGCTTGCTTTTTGTGAAAGGTGCAGAAGGGGATGTTGAAGCCTTCGACCCGCGCGACGGAAAACCTCATACGCTGGGTAATATCAAAAAAGGACCATACCCGCGCTGGTCGTCGGACGGCAGCGCCGTGGTTTACGGCATCCTGTCGCAGCAGGAAGATGATCCGGCCGCCGGTATCTGGGTTACGGATTTCAAGACGGCACCGCGGCAGGTGTTCCGCGGCTGGGTAAGCTTGTTCGCCGTGGACGCACAAAACGAGATTTTCATTCTTAAGGCAAAGGCCGATCTGAATGGAGAACTGTGGAAGGTGAAGTCGGACGGCTCAGGCCTCTCCCGCGTGCCGGGGGTCATCCCGCTCCTTTACAATCCGAATTACCGTCACTCGGCTGCCTGGAACCAGATAGACGTTTCCCCCGACGGCCGTCACGTCGTCTTCCAGTCGCAGCAGGTTCTTCAAGAAAACATCGGTATCATCGACAATCTCCCTTAAAGGCTATTTCGGAATGGGTGCCTTCTTGCCCCTCGGTGGGCTAGTCTACTTTGCGGTGCAAAAGTAATCACTCGTAGGCAGTAATTTTGTGGCTGCAGGTGCAGAGGTACGTGCTACAAGATCACTTTAGCAGGGACTACAAAATGCGAGGAGGAAAACCCCAGTGATCAAGTTGCGGCACCAGCAGCCAACCGTGTGGGAGGGTTTGTTTGCCGAGGAAGTGGCCGAGCTATGGGAACCGTGGATGCGAGTGGTGGATGAGCTATTAGAGGATGAAGAGTTATTGGATGCGGTGTACGACGCCCAAGGCAAGCGGCATCCGCAGAGTCGGCAGCTGGGCCGTCAGCAAACGCCAGCGGAAGTAGCGTTGCGCATGCTGATCCTGAAGCACGTGCGCAACTGGAGTTACGAAACGTTGGAGCGGGAAGTGCGGGCCAACGTGGTGTATCGCAGTTTCTGCCGGGTTGGCATGGAGAAGGTACCGGATGCCAAGACGCTAGTTCGCCTGGGACAAGCGATTGGGCCGGAGACCATCCGCGAGTTACATGATCGGATTGTGGCGCTGGCCCAGGGGCGGGGAGTGATTCAGGGGCGAAAGATGCGGGTGGACACGACGGTGGTGGAGAGCAACATTCACTACCCGACCGACAGCGGCTTGCTGAACGATGGGGCGCGGGTGCTGACGCGGACCATGAAGAAGATCGAGCAGAAAGCGGGCGGCCTGAAACGAAAAGTTCGCAACCGGACGCGGAGTGTTGCCAGGCGGGTGATTGCCATCGCGCATGCCTTGCGCCACAAAGGAACCGAGGGCGAGCTGCAACGTAAGAAAGAGTACGGGCAACTGCTGCGGTTAACCCGGCAGATTCTCAACGATTCGCAGCGGGTACTGCAGGAAGTCGAAGCTCTGCCCGCACGCCGCCGCCGAGGCGTGCGCGGACTAGGCGAGCGGTTGGAAGCCATGAGTGAGCAAGTGCGGGCGGTAGTGCGGCAAACCAAGGCGCGAGTCTTCGCTGGCTGGACCCAGTTTCCGGACAAGCTGGTGAGTCTGTTTGAACCGCAGACGGAAATCATTCGCAAGGGAAAGGCGGGAAAGCCCAACGAGTTCGGCAAGTTGGTCGAAGTGCAGGAAGCGGAGAACCAGATCATCACCCACTACGAGGTGTACGAAGGGCGGCCCAGTGATCGGCACTTGCTGCTTCCAGCCGTGGAAGTGCATCTCCGCAAGTTAGGCCGGGTTCCGGGATGGGTGGCTGCCGACGCAGGGTTCTACTCGCGGGCCAACGAAGAAGGTGCCCAAGCCATGGGAGTGAAGTATGTTTCGATTCCGAATCGGAGCACGCGCAGTCAAGAGCGGCGCCGCTGGGAAANNGTTCAAGAAAGGACAGAAGTGGCGGACAGGATGCGAAGGACGCATCAGTGTCCTCAAGCGGCGCCACGGACTGGGACGTTGTCGCTACCACGGATTGCAGGGCATGAGGCGATGGGTAGGACTGGGTGTGATTGCCGACAACCTAATCAACATCGGGCGGTATCTGGTACCGCAGCGCGCGTAA
>PKYX01000477.1 GCA_003132825.1 Acidobacteriaceae bacterium | reverse complement strand
TCGGCCTGCTCGGCCCGGTTTTACGGGGAGAAGTCGGGGACACGATCAAAGTCGTCTTCAAAAACAACGCCTCACATCCCTACGGCATGCATCCCCACGGTGTTTTGTATCAAAAGGATTCCGAAGGCGCGGACTACAACGACGGCACCTCCGGCGCGGGCAAGGACGACGGCGGTGTACCTGCCGGCGCGACGCACATCTATGTGTGGCAAATTCCGGAGCGCGCCGGCCCGGGGCCGAATGATCCGAGCTCAATCTTCTGGCTCTACCATTCGCATGCCGACGAATTACGCGACGTCGCCTCAGGCCTATTCGGAGTGATCGTCGTCACGCGGCGCGGCATGGCACTCCCGGACGGCCGCCCGAAAGACGTGGACCACGAGTTCGTCAGCATGTTCATCGCGATTAACGAGAATGAGAGTTGGTATCTCGAAGACAACATTCGCGATCACACGACCGATCCAAAAGGTGTGGAGCGCGCGCAGTCCCGTCTTATCACCCCTGCTGGGATGGCCGGAACGATTGTTGGGACGGGCTTCATCGACGGCAATGTCAAGTGGTCCATCAACGGCTACATCTACGGAAACATGCCGATGATGACGATGAAGCAAGGCGACCGGGTGCGCTGGTACGTGGCGACGCTCGGAGACTTCAACAACGCGCACACGCCCCATTGGCACGGCAATACAGTGCTCGTCTCGGGTCAGCGCACCGACGTGGTGGCTGTGACCTCGGCGCAAATGGTGACTGCGAACATGGTGCCAGATGCCCCCGGAATCTGGCTCTACCACTGTCACATTAGCGACCACATGCTGGCGGGAATGTCCGCCCGTTACGACGTGACGCCGCGCTAAGAACCCAGGCCTTCGCCAATCGAGTTTCAGACCGCGAGAGCGTCACAATCGCGGACGAGCTCGAACAACTTCTAAACCAGTGAACATGCGACTAGGCGGCCTAGCGGCGGCCGGACAATTCTTGACACGTAACACGGCGACTTTTACTGGGAATGCTGGTCGCGCGAGAGGGCGGAGTTGGAACTCCGCCCTCCCCAGCGTTAATTGGACCTGAAGAACTGTTCTTCAACGCACCGCCGAATTACTCTCACTCAACCTAGGCAACTTTGCGTGGTTCCGGCTTATCCTGGTCGAACTTCACTTCATTCGTGCTTGCTTCCTTGGTGAAAGAAAGATTTGGTGTGCCGGTCTTCTCCAGCATTTTCCGTTTTCTCCAACGGCCGAACAAAGGGACCAGCGTGCCTAAGACGATTATCACCACTACCGCAGAGATCAACAGCGGTAGGGACCAGCCCTTGTGAGTGACGGCGGGTGTAGCGGCAACTGCAGCGCTGGCAGTCTGCGGGGACGGGCTGGCGGTAGCCGCTGGTGTGGCGGCGGTCGCAGCGGACGGGGTGACGGTGTCCGAGGACGGGGTGACCGTCGCATCGGGTACCGTGGTGGCGGCGGCTGCCGGAGTTGCCGACGGTCTGCGATGATGGGCCGACAGTCGCGTTGCGTGGGCATCATCCGCTGCCTCTGTGATAATTACTGGTGAAGACGGGCTGGGTGCTGCCGCGTCCGCAGCGGGTGTGCTGACGATTACTGGCGATGGACTGGCCGGTGCAACGGGTGGAGCAGCGGTCGCAGCGGGTGCGGCCACAGTTACTGAAGCTGGGCTGGGGGCCTCAGCCGGTGCTGCGGCCTCCGCGGGGGGCGTGCCGACGACCGGCGAAGCCGGGCTGGCTGCCGGGGCGGATGCGTCTACCGGAGCGGGTGCAGCGGCAGTCGGAGCCGGAGCGGCGGCAGCCGGAGCGGGTGCAGCGGCGGTCGGAGCAGGAGCAGCGGCAGCCGGAGCGGGTGCAGCGGCGGTCGGAGCAGGAGCGGCGGCGGTCGGAGCGGGCGCGGCGGCGGTCGGAGCAGGTGGGGTGACGGCCGGCGAATCCGGGCTGACGGTAGCGGCAGGTGCGGCTGCGGCCGCGGCCGCGGCACAGTGTTCCGAGATCATGTTCAGCTCGGTTACAGCAAAGCTGTTATCAGCTGCGCCGGAATTCGGGGTCCCGCTTGCTTTTTGCCCTATGAGTTCCACGTCATGGCCCAGGTGCGGCTTGAGCGCTACGGTGCTGGTGGTGATCTTGAAAATCTGACGAGTGCCGTCTTCCGCAACCGTATAGTTGCCATCCGATCCACCCAAACAACCTTTCACGTTGACCTGGTCCGTGTTGCTGCCGGCGGGAGGAGTTTGCGCAAACCCCAACGACACCAGCAGGGCCGATGTAACCATCAGTAGGAATACTTTTTTCATGGAATCCTCCAAAGATTCCCGCCTTGCGGCGGCCTGAGGTTTCACTTGGGATTTGATTTTGCTGTCGGTCCTTGCGCAAGAAGACTCGCGCGTTGTGCGCCGGTTGAGTTCTGGCCTGGGGAACCTGGAGCATCCGGAGTGGAACAGCAAAGAACTCTATCTGTTATGGATTTGAATGTCTGGTCACAACTGCTCACCCGCGATGTCGTGGCTGACTAGATGCCATAGTTCACGCCACGAAGCACGTCTAGGCTAGGGGACAGCAATGCTACTTTCAAAAACGTCGTACCCGACGTGATCGTCGCGATTGGTGTAACGTTCCCCGTCGCGTTTGGCGCGTGCTTCAAGAGGTTGAGGTCATTAAGAACGTAGATATTGCCAGCGCTATCCAAAGCGAGATCCCCGACCGCACTCATCGTGGTGGCCGAGGCCGAGATAGTTCGAGTCGGGGCGACATTTCCAGTCGAACCGGCACTGAACTCCAGAATGTCTGGCAACGCATTCGAGTCACTCGGGATGAAAAAGTGAGCAGCGGTAGTCCTGCCCCTGCAAGTCAAATCTCAGCCGGGAGGAAGAGCGACACCAGCCCTTTATCGCATATCCTGCTGAGCCACTGTATCGTGTTCCGGAGGGTGCGCGTCTAGCCAATCGACCGCCAGCNNCTTGAGCGATCTGTGCGCGAGTCATATCGCATTCAACTTCTTTGAGGTTTATTCGAGACTGAGTCAGTGAAAACCACATGTAAGCGAAAACAAGATTCTTGGGAACTCCTAAACCGTCCAGGTATAGCATTCCCAGTTGATTGCGACCGTGTCCTGCTCCTCCCATGTCCGGGGAATGCTCGGCCGCCTTTCGATACCACTTGGCAGCCAGCACGTAACTCTGAGAAACGAACTCTCCGTCTTGGTACATCTCCCCCAAACTAACCTCGGCGTCCGGGTCTCCCTGTATAGCGGCTTTGCGAAGCCACTGGAACGCCTCCTGATAGTCTGTCCTTCCAAACCTGCCATTCTCGTAGGTGGCGCCAAGCCAAAACTGCCCTTCGGTATTACCCTGCTCAGCCGCTCGTTGTAGCCACCTCTCGGCCTTGCCGCGGTCACCGGCTGCGCCCAAGTACATTACTCCCAGCATCGCTTGAGCGGGCGCATATCCCTGTTCCGCAGACCTGAGCATCCACTCACGCGCAGCTGCATCGTTCTTGGGAACTGAAGTGCCTTCTGGGTATTCGTAGAGCAACGCTAGCCGATATTGGGATTTTCGGTCGCCCGACTCTGCCCGAGAGAGGAGCGTGCGAAAGTCGCTTTGTGCTACATCGGCAGTCAGACGGGGGGCGGGACTTTCTTGCGCACAGAGAGCGCCCACCAGCAGGAATAACATTAAGGATATTGGGAGCAGGTGACTCATGATGAAGGCCTCCCAGCAAACGAAATCTTACACCCAAACAGGAACGTTTCAAACTGGTGCGAAATAGCGATTGCGCTCACACTTTCGATGAGCGCAAATGCCTGTTGCCAGCGGTGACATCGAGAGGGTTGAGTTAGGTGACGGTGATGGCGGCTACCTCGTAGTCTTCGACGCGCGGTATGGTGAACCGCAGTACTTGGCTTTCCAGGCCGAAAGCTACACTTCGCCCCGCCTTCAGGAGCTCGATGGACTTCACCCTCACACTCTGCGGCAGCTTCATCCTGACGGTCTGCGGGCCGAGTGGGTAGATCGACTGCATCCATCCATGGTGGGCGTTGGGGTTGGTGTAGTTGAGCAGATGCACGGCATATCCGGGGGTCGTCTCCCAACTGAACATCTCGATGAAGCCTTCCCCTTCAACCTGAACGATGCGCTCGTCACGGGTGATCCAGTGGATGGTGTTGTGCAGCAATCGGAGCAGATCGCCGTGGCCAGTGAGCCAATAGCTACGCTCGATGTCTCCAGGGAAGTAGGCCGTACGGGAGGAGCCCGTTTCGCGTAGGACAACTGCCGGCTCGTCGCTGTGCGAGACCGGCGGGTAGGCCAGCTCCGGCGGGTACCGCACGAAGCCCGGAACGACGGTGAGCACGGGATTCTGCACGGGCTTGAGAGGCATGCGATTCTGTGCGCCGGGGAGCCAGTTGGTGTTGCTGAAGCCCTCAAGGATAGGGTGTTGGCGCTCGATGCGGCCATAGTACGCGTTGCCTACGGTGCCGATGACATCTCCGGCCTGGTTGATGCCGAGCATATCGGCGAGTCCGAAATCCGCGCGCTGGTTGAGGTTTTCGTCGTAGAGGCCGGTCTCGAAGCTGGCCATGATCGACCCGCCTGATTGCACGTAGTCTCGGATCTGCTGGCATTGGCGATCGCTGAGCATCGCGATATTCGGCAGCAAGAGCGCGCGATACTTACTGAGGCGTTCCGGCTCGAGACGATCTTCGTGTACGAAGTCAAAGGCGAAACGGCCTCGAAGGAGCGCATCGTAGATGCCCTGGGTGGTCTCGTGCATGTATGCGCGGGAGCGCATTGTGGCGGGACCGGGATAGAGAAGCTGCGTGCTCTGCCCCATCACGACTCCGATATTGGCAATGGAGCGGCGGGTCGTGAAGTGAACATCGTGCTGGGCGCTCCAGCGGAAGTAGTCGACGCCGACCCTCTGCCAGCGGCGGTCTTCGCCAAAGCCATTCTCCGAGCCGATGAAGTGATAGTAGGGAACCATGCCCCCGGCCAGGGTTTCGTTCAACCACATCTCGGCCTCGGCGGGGTTCTTCGAGGCGTTGCGCCAGGTTACAGCGCCGGTGGAGTACGCGGCGGTGACGTTGGCGGCAAATTTCCCGTCCAGCACAGCATTGCAGACACGGCCCTGCAGGGTGCATCCCCAGACGGCAGGGTCGTCATAGGTGCGCCCCTGGTTGTCGGCCTGGAACCAGGCGGCGATCTTGCCCAGGCGGTCGAGATTGGGGCCGCCGCGGACGTTGCCGCCGAGGTTGGCGAAGAAGAAGCTGTCCGGTTTTTTCTCTTTGGCAATGGCGTCGTACTTCTGCCAGAGCTCGAAGACGCGATCGTTGAAGACGCGCCAGTATGCCGGAGTGCCAGCGGGCGGCAGCTTGCTGCAGATCGCGCAATGACACTCCGGCAGGCTGCCGATCGGTGGCCAACCATTGGTGTAGAAGCAGTCGACGTCGTAGAGTGAGTGGACCTCGCGCATGATTGCAGGAACGTAATCGTTCATGTAGGTGGAGAACATGCATGTCTTGAAGAGACGCGGTTCTTCCTCGCTGAATTGCACGGATCCGTCCTTGTTGCGCATCGCCCACTCTGGATGGGCCTCGAGTGCATCGCCCCAGTTGAGATCGGGGCTCATGCGCGCGACGACTCGCAGGTTGCGCTTTTTCGCGGCGGCCACACACTCGCCGAAGAAGTCGCGGCCATTCAGGAATTTTCCATGGCGGTGGAACTTCACCTTCGAGGGGTAGAACGCGAGGATGCCGGTGACGCTGATAAAGACAATGTCCGCCTCGGCGGAGTGCCAGTAGTCGGCCCACTCTTCGATGTTCATCACAGCGGGGTCGTGCTCCGTCATGTTGCTCTGCCCCACGCGGCGAATCTTCCGCTGCCACGGCTCGGTAGCCGGGTCCACGGAAGCCATGCGCGGGGGTAGGGGGATGAGCTGGGATGTAGACGTGCTAACGGCAGCGACAGCAACTTCTTCCGCGGCGAGCGTCGAAGCTGGGTCGAGAGCGGTGAGCGCGGCGGTCATTGGAATGACGGTCGCACTGGTTTTGAGGAAGGTGCGGCGGTTGAGCATCGGTAGTCCCCTTGTTTTCTCTGGCGAGGGAAGTTTAATTGACAACGGGGACGTTGGACTACCCCACGCATCGTCCCAGGTTGGCTACTAGTCGGAAGGCAGCTGTGCTTGTAGGCTCGGTTGATGAATCGCGGTTGCACCCGTGGAGCGAGTTGTGAGCGCAGAGGCCCGTTACAACAGTTGTCTTCCACTTCTCTCAGAGAAGGCCCACAATCTGCGCTAGAATAGCTGGCCGTTTCATCTATCTCAATCAGGAGGCGATATGAAAGCAAGAATGGTTGCAGTGACCTTGGTCTTATGTTTTGCGGGGGCGGTTGTATGCCTCGCCACAGAATGGAATATGGGCAGCTGGAAACT
>PKYX01000407.1 GCA_003132825.1 Acidobacteriaceae bacterium | reverse complement strand
CATCACCACGCCCGGAGCGACACCGTGGCCGGAAACATCGGCAATATAAGCGATCCAGCCCTGATCATCCTGAAACAGGTCGATCAAGTCGCCACCCACCTCACTACTGGGCAGCGATCGCCCGTAGAACTCGAAATCACCGATCCTGGCAGCAATGGAGGGGACGAGCACCTGGTGAATTTCCGTGGCCAGCTCCATCTCGGCGTGAACGCGAAAGTAGCGACGACCCTCGGTGATCGAGACGAAAACGAAGCATCCGTACCCGAGCACCGTGGCCAGTATGTTGGCGTACCCACTGAGGTTCAGTCGTTCGTGGATGCGGGCGATCTCGGCAGCGCCGAGCTGCTGCGGTTGGGGCAAGGCAGGAAGAAAACTGCCCAACAGGCCCATCGTCACATTCTGCACGATAAAGATGGGCACCATTGCTATCCAACTTCGTCCCTGCAGGACAAAGCCTGCAGCGGCGTAGCCAATGGCGAATGCACCGTAACAAAAGACGTACAACATCAGGCGTAGCGTTGACTCGCGCCCCATGTCCATCAGATCGTTGGTAAAGCCAATGCTGCTGAAGAGAAAGAAGACTCCCAACAGAAAAACGGCGACCGACCGCGGCGGGATCGTTCTCCAGTAAGACTTGGCAGGAAGCATAGGATGGGTTGCGCTTGGCGAATCCTACCATAGCCATCTAGCCGGTCAGGTTTTACCCGCCAGGTTCGCAGAAGTCTTGCCAGACATCCGGTTCGTGGGGTGAGCCATGGCTGGAAGAATTCTGGCAGCTCCTAGCCTGCCTCATGTCCTGGTCTGCTCCTAGGCGTTCGAGGACACACGCCAGCATTGCTATCCAGCCGCCAAAGCCCACGTGGAACGCCGCGGAAGTAGTGCGGCTGCGGCTTAGGCCATCGCAGGAGGCCGGCTCACAGGCCGCTCCCGGAGCGGGCCTCTTCGCCTTGATTCGTCGTATTGCTGCCCATTGCTATCAGTAGTAGATCACTCTACAAAACTGAGGTTTGACGGTGGCGGTGGGACGACCTTCTGATGGCCACGGGGCAGCCGTTGGCGGCTCAACCGCTGGCTCAACCTGACGCTGTCGGCCGTCTCAGGAGCCGGATCCCTCAGGCGCCACAGCCAAGGTATTCACCAGCCACGGAATGATGACCTGCTTAAAGATCCGGGGATCGGGCCACACCTTTACCTGCCGTCCGAGGTGCCCGCCCTGGGGATTGATCCACGCCGTTTTTGGAACGTCACCTTGATCGAGCAGCAGGTAGATGTCCGAGATTGGAACCTGGGTATCTAAGACACCTCCAAGAACCAGCATGGGAGCCATCGGTTTACCGAGCAGCCCTTGGCTGACCAAAGACATCCGGGGCAGAAACGCCGCCATTTCATCGAGCGAGTTCACTCCGTCAAGAACCGACATCAGAGCGGGAATCTGATCGAACAGGTATTCGCGATTGCCGACGAGCGAGTTCAGCAGAAAGTCTTTTTGAAAAAACTTGTCGATGGGCGGCGATTGCGCGCTAGCGCCTCGCAGGCGCAGCCGTTCGACAATGGCCAGCTTGGTGGCCCAGTAGGCCCCCCAACTGACTCCGTGCACGGCGAGTCTCGTCTTATCCACTTCCGGCCGGGTCTCGAGGTAGTCGATCACCCGCGACAACATGCGGTCGGCATGCTGGCTCACTTTGATCGGCGCCTGCCCTGTGCCCGGCCCATCCACCGCCAGAAAGCCGATGCCATAGGGCAGGATTGCCGCGAAGCTTTCCGCGAGATCTTCCTTCCGGCTGTCCAAGCCGTTGATCGCGATCACTAGCGCTACGGGGCCAGTCCGCTGCTTCGGCAATCGCAGATAGGCGATGATTTCCGAGCCCTCGAAAGGAATGTGAACCACCTCGAGCGGCGGGTCCAGGAAGCGGGCATGGGCGAGAAAGGCTTCGATCGCTTTGGCGTACGCCCGTTGTTTCCCCGGCGACGCTGGCACCGGCCAGCGGCCGAACGAATAAATATGCCAGGCTCGAATGTAGTCGGCGTTGGCCTTGGCGGGATCGGTCGTCTCGAGCGTTCTGGCTTCGGCCATGTAGCGGTCGGCCACGGCAATAAAAGCCGCTGCCCATTCATCTTTATCTTTCGTCCTGATCGAGGCTAGGGCCTGGCGAAGATCCGCCGGATCGAGGCCGATGAGCGGATACATGCCATTTTCCGCACGGTGAATGGCTTCCGTCTTGATCTCATCGAGCGTCCGTTCGTGAAGTTCCTGCGAGCCCGCGCTGCCGGGGTTGGTGAAGCATAAAGCCAAGGCGCACCCGAGCGTCACGACCGCGGAAAATTTGTAAGGTTTGGTGAATCCAGGCATGGTCTGGTTGCCCTCCTCGGAAGATTCGGTCAGCTCCCTCGGTCGCCGAGGACCGCCAAACCGCGGGAGTTTCTCGGATCCGAAGTCTTAGGCGGCGCTCGGCCATCCGCGAAAAGCAAAACTCGATCGCCAGTGAATCGAACGCCCGCTAAAAGATGAATTTCAGGCCGAACTGGGTCGCACGGCTGCCGCCTGACCCGATCACCGGATTGGCGGCGGCTACGTCGGGCGTCGCGCAGCCGCAACCGAAGGGCGGCCCGGCGGCCGAGGGATCGTTGTCGCCAAAACCGTTCTGTCCTCCGTAAGGATTGGCGAAGTTAGGATGGTTCAGGATATTGAAGAACTCGGCGCGAAACTGGGCACTCACCCGTTCTCCAAGTTTCCAGTTCTTGGCCACCGAAAAATCCCAGTTGCGGAAGCCCGAGTCGGGAAAGATGTTGCGGCCCATCGTGCCGAAGGTTCCGAGCGCGGGAGGGATCATGACCGAGCGCCCTTTGGCATAGCAGCCAAACTGGTTGAGCGAAGCCGTAGCCCCGACTGCCGCCGCATCGGCGACGCAGGCAGACGGCATGTTGCTGGCCCCAGGAGCAAAGTACGGGATCGAAGTCGGTCCCGACCTGAAGTCGTTCGGATCGCCAAAGAAGTCCCAGCGATCGTGGCCCTCGCCGCTCCCGCTCACATTGGTTCCGGTGTCAATCACCGGCCAGTATTGCGGGCTGTCGAGGGTCACAATCGAGTTAATCTGCCAACCCTCGAGCATCTCTCCGAATCCCCGTTTCCCCGGGATGGCATAGGTGATCGAAAGGGTGAGGCGCTGCCGCATGTCGAAGTCGCTGTTCGCGTATTCTCGCCCGGGATGAGCCGAGTCCTGGGGGAGACCGAGTCCCGCACCAAAGTCCCAGTTGGCGGAAACGTCATCGAGGGCGTGGCCATAGGTGTAGCCTGCCACCAGACCCAAGCCATGAAAGTTGCGCGCGGTCAGGGTGCTCTGCAGGGCGTTGTAGTTTGAGCGATAAATGTTCCCCATCTGATAGATGTTGGCCAAATAGGGGAACTGGGCGAAGGGGAAGGTGCCGGCGGGCGTCGGCTGGTTAATGTCGCGAGTGCCCATCAGATTCGAGCCGTGGTTGCCCACGTACGCCATCTCGAAGGAGAGATTGTTCGTGACCGCGTGCTGCACGTTCAAAGTCCAGTTATAGACGTAAGGAGTGGTGAGGTTCGGGTCGACTCCGAGAATCGAACAAGGCGCAGCGGTTGAGCAACTGAGGTTGGCGGAGCTGAGGTTGCCAAAGACCGGGCCGGTGTTGTAGTTGGGCAAACTGGAAAAGGTAAGGTTGCCGACTTGGATTGAGCCGCCGCCCGGCGTCCCGTTGAGCGAAGCTCCGGTGGGAATACTGGTGAGACCAAAGCTGTTATTGAAAGCCAGGAACGATTCCCAGTTGATGGTTTCATACATCAAGCCCCCGCCCGCCCGGATGACGGTTGTGCCCTTGCCGGTCGGGTCCCAGGCAAAGCCGGCGCGCGGCGCAAAATCACGGTGATCGCCGCTATAAGGGGAGCTGATCTGTTTGCCCACCTGCACCAGTCCGACGCTCGGATCAAAGTTGCCGATGAGATTGTTGGCTTCCTTGATGACGGTGTTGAGCTCGTAGCGCAGACCAAAATTCAAAGTCAAGGTTTTCGCGGCGCGCCAGTCATCCTGAAAGAAGCCGGCATAAGCCCAATTGCTGAGCTGGCGAGCCGGGTTCCCGGAGAGCACGGCCCCGGCCGGAGTGGGCCCGGCTTGCGACGGCACCCCGGCGAAAAAATCTTCCAAGGGAGTTGAATTGGCGAATGCGGCTCCGCCCCCGAAGGCGATACTGCCCCGGGCCGCGCCATAGGCGCCACCGTTCACCCCGTCACGATGGATTTCGCCGCCAAACTTGAAAGCGTGTTTCCCTTGGGTGTAGGAGAGATGATCGACGAACTGGATGATGGTGTCTGGGCCCTGTAGTTTCGGCCATTTGAAACCGCCCAAGGTCCCCCCCACCGGGCTCTTGAATCCGCTGATGGCGATGCGGGGCAAGCCGCCAGTCAGAGGGCTGAAAGGCACGCCGGTATCGAGGCCGCCGTAGGATGAGGCCGGCACATCGTGGTCCGCGGGGTAGGTGGGCTGGTACAGGCGGTTGTAGCCGAATCTGGCTTCGTTGACCCAGCGGGAACTGGGAGCCCATACCCAGTTGGTCCCGAACACTTGGGCGCGGGTGTGGATCAAGGTCAACCACTGGGGTTGCAACAGGCCGGGAACGTCCTCGACCGTTCCCGAGTTATTGCCGAAAAAATACATGCCGCTTACGGTGTTGGTTTCATTCAAGTGGTAGTCGATTTTCCCCACACCGTTGTTGGAAGCGACTTTGTTGGGAAAACCGTTCACGATGGCGGTGGGACCGTTGGGATTGGTGCCCAGGTTGGTGGGGAATCCCTTGCCGTTGCAACTGACCCCGGAGGGTGCCGCGCCCGTCACCGTGCAGCCCGCGATTCCCAGGCTGACCGTACTCAGGGGGATGGTGGCGGCCTGCAAGGCGGCGATGGCGTCCGGGATGCTGTTCGCCGGATCTCCCCCGAGAGACACCGTAGCCGGGCTGCTGATACCCCCAAAGGAGTTCCCGACGGTATAGTGTTGCCCTTCGAAGCCGCCAAAGTAGAAGAGCTTGTCTTTGATCAAAGCTCCGCCGAGAGTGCCGCCGTACTGCTTCAAGGCGCGAGGTGTTTTCGGAGATGTGACCGGGTTGAAGTAGTTGCGTGCGTCGAAGATGCCGTCGCGGTAGAAACCGTAGCCGGTTCCGTGCACCTTATTGGTGCCCGACTTCAGCCCCACATTCACGATCGCTCCCGGCTTCCAGCCATATTCCGCCGCGGGATTCTCCTGCAGAGTGAACTCCTGAATCGCATCGATCGGCAGAATGGTCGCCGAATCCCCGGCAATGCCCGCGCCATTGATGATGCCCTGGCCGGAAAAGGGCTCGCTGTCATAGAGACCGTCGATGATGTACACGTTGTCTTCGGCGCGCAGGCCGTTGGTGCTCGTGGTCGAGAATCCGCCACCCGGATAGCGCATCACGCCGGGCCGCAGCTGCAGCAGGTTCTCGTAATTTCGCCCATTCAATGGCAGGTCATTGATCTGCTTGTTGCTGAGCGTCCCGCCGAGGGTTGAGGAGGTGAGGTTGAGCATCGGAACCTCTTCGGTCACCGTGATCGTCTCTGAGGCCTCGCCCGGCGGGAGCGAGAAGTCGACGCGCACATCCGCAGCCACTTCGACCTCGACCCGCGTGCGTTCGACGCTCTTGAAGCTCCGGGCGGTCGCCCGGATGCTGTAGTTGCCCGGCAACAGATCCGGAGCCACGTAGGTTCCAGCCTCGTCGGTCGAGAGGACCCGATTCGTGCCCCGCTCGAGATCGCTGATGGTGACGGTCGCGCCCGGCAGAGCCGCGCCCGTCTGGTCGGTCACGGTTCCCAGAATTCGCCCGGCATTTGACTGCGCTAGAGTGGGCAGAGATACGAGCAGCAGCGCAAGACCAGCAGCCAGAGCTCGAACCCATTTCATCTTCCTGAAGTATGTCGGCACGCCGATCCCAACCTTCATGGAATGCATACGGACCTCCGCCGGTCGTTTTGGTCGGACAACTCTACCACCATATGAGAAGGCCATGTCAAGCCATTAGAAGCCATTAGATAGTGGCGACTTGTAGCGGCACAAATACAATTTATGGTAGAGTTGTCGGACCACGAACCGGGGCTGCTCCCCTCGGCTCGACATCCGCTGCGAGATCTTCGAGGACGTTACCGAAATGGCGATTGCCAGTATCAACCCTGCAACTGGACAGCTCTTGAAAACCTTCGAGCCCCTGTCAGATTCGCAGATCGACCAGCGTCTGGAGCGGGCGGCTGCCGCTTTTTACAAATACCGGAAAGTGCCATTCCGAGAACGGGCGCGAATGATGACCCGGGCCGCCGAGATTCTCGAAAGCGAAAAGGAGACTCTGGCCCGGATCATGACTCTTGAAATGGGCAAGCCGGTGCGCGCGGCGGTCGAGGAAGCGGTGAAATGTGCGTGGGCCTGCCGCTACTACGCCGAAAATGGGGAACGCTTCCTGGCCGATGAGACGGTGGAGACGACAGCCAGCCGCAGCTATATCCAGTACCAGCCGCTCGGTCCCGTGCTGGCGGTGATGCCCTGGAACTATCCCTTCTGGCAAGTCATGCGTTTTGTGGCGCCGGCCTTGATGGCAGGCAATGTGGGACTTCTAAAGCACGCCTCGAACGTTCCGCAGTGTGCACTCGCCATCGAAGACATTGTGCGCCGTGCCGGTTTCCCCGATGGGGTGTTTCAAACTCTGCTCATCAGCTCGCAAAAGGTCGACGGAATTCTGAACGATTCGCGGGTGGTGGCGGCTACGCTCACGGGCAGCGAAGAAGCGGGCAAACAGGTGGGGATCGGAGCCGCCAAGAGAATCAAGAAAGTGGTCCTCGAACTGGGGGGCAGCGATCCTTTTATCGTCATGCCCAGCGCCAATCTCGAAGAGGCGGTCGCGACCGGCGTCAAGGCACGAATCGGGAACAACGGGCAGTCTTGCATTTCCGCCAAACGGTTCATCCTCGCCAATCCGATTGCGGACAAGTTTGAACGATTGTTCGTTCAGAAAATGGAAGCGCTCCGGATCGGCGATCCGCTCGATGAGAGCACGGAACTCGGACCGCTGGCGACCGCTGACGGGGTCACAAGCCTGGACGCGGATGTGCAGAAGACCATTGCCCTAGGGGCTCGGGTGCTGACCGGAGCGAAGCGCCTGGAGCGCGCGGGCAATTTCTACGCGCCTACGGTCCTGACCGATATTCCCGTCGACTCCCCCGCCTATCGGGAAGAGCTGTTCGGTCCCGTGGCTTCGATGTTCCGGGCGAAAGACCTCGACGACGCCATCCGGATTGCCAACGACAGCCGCTTTGGCCTGGGCGCGAGCGCCTGGACCAACGATGCCAATGAACGCGAGCGTTTGGTGAATGAAATCGACGCGGGCATGGTCTTCATCAACCGGATGGTGGCCTCGGACCCGCGGCTTCCTTTCGGGGGCGTGAAATATTCCGGGCACGGCCGGGAACTGGGAGTTCACGGGATTCGCGAATTTACGAATACAAAAACCGTGTGGATACAGATGGCTTCCTGAAATGACGGTGGGTGGCGAAATTGGCCATCCGGAAGCATGGCCAAGACTGCCCGACGTGCAGTGGGGATGGGCGGAGGAGAGTGCGTGTACAAAGTCGTCCAGACATCGCGCCTTTATGAGCAGATCGTGCAGCAGATCGAGGACTCGATCATGCAGGGTGCGCTCAAACCCGGAGATCAACTACCGGCGGAACGAGAACTGGCCCAGCAATTTGGGGTCAGCCGGACCGCGGTCCGCGAGGCGGTCAAGACGCTGCGGGAAAAGGGATTGCTCGAAGCCTACTCCGGGCGCGGTACCTTCATCACCGACGGCACCTCGGAAAACATCCGGCAGTCGCTCGATCGGATGATCAAGATTGGCCAGCCGGAGGGTTCCCTGTACCTGGCGGAAGTGCGCGCGATTCTCGAGCCTGAGATCGCCGCCTTGGCGGCAACCCGCATCGAGGAGCAGCATTTGGCCGGCTTGCGGGAGGCCTTTGCCGTGATGGGCCGTTCGCGGGCCGACCCCGAGGCCTATATCGAAGCCGATCTCGATTTCCATCTCTCGCTGGCTGAGGCGGCGGCGAATCCCCTGATTCTATCCTTGCTCGATTCGATCGTGGGCGTGCTGCGGGAGCAGCGGCTGCGCATCTTCCGCGTGGAAGGCGGACCCGAGCGCGGGCAGTTCCACCACCAGCGCATCCTCGAAGCCATCGAGCAACGTGATCCCGGGAAGGCCCGCGAGGCTATGCGGGCGCACTTGCAGCAGGTGCGCGAGGATTCGCGCGCCGCCCCTGACCCGGATCTGCCGGTGGCAAAATCTCGCTCCTAGTCGTACGCAGGCGCACCCATGGCCAATCTCGGATTTGTCGGTCTCGGAGTGATGGGCAGCCAGATGGTGAATCGGCTGCTCAGCAAGGGTCACAGCGTGACGGGATACAACCGGACTCGCTCCAAGGCGCAATGGTTGATTGACCAGGGCATGCGCTGGGCGGACTCCCCCCGCGCCGTCGCCGCGGCCGCCGATTTCACCTTCGCCATGGTCACTAACTCGGCCGCGATCGCGGCCGTCAGCGACGGGGCGGACGGAGTGCTGGCTGGGCTGAGCCAGGGCAAGGTCTTGATCGACATGAGTACGATCAGTCCCGCCGCCAGCCGCGCTCTGGCCGCGAAAGTCCGCGAGAAAGGCGCTGACATGGTGGATTCGCCAGTTTCGGGAAGCGTCATTACCTTGCAGCAAGGAAAGTTGTCGGTCATGGTCGG
>PKYX01000292.1 GCA_003132825.1 Acidobacteriaceae bacterium | reverse complement strand
AAATACGATTTATAAACGTTGTACGCCCGGTGCTCTCGTGGTCAGATTTCTTTCTTCAACTCCGCCAACAAATTCAGCGCTTCCAGCGGTGTAAGCCGGTTCAAGTCTACCTCGCGCAGCTTCTCCAGCACGGGCTGAGAGATCGGGGTGAAGATGGTTAGCTGTGTTGGCGGAGGAGTAGCCCCGGGCGAGAGATGCTCCGTCAGTTCGCGTTCCGCCGATTCATGCTCGGCGAGCACCTCGCGTGCCCGCGTGATTACTTCATTCGGCAAGCCTGCCAGCTTGGCCACTTCGATGCCATAGCTGCGGTCAGCCGCTCCCGGCTCGACTTTGCGCAGGAAGACGATGCCGCCTCCGGTTTCCTTTACCGAGACGTGATAGTTCTTTACCCCGGAAAGTTGTTCGGCTAATTCCGTCAGCTCGAAATAATGCGTGGCGAAAAGAGTCTTGGCTCGGACACGCGCATGCAGATACTCGATGGCGGCCCAGGCAATCGCCAAGCCATCGTAGGTCGAAGTGCCTCTGCCGACTTCATCGAGAAGAATCAAAGACCGCGGCGTTGCCGTATGCAGGATCGCCGCCGTTTCCGTCATCTCGACCATGAAGGTCGAGCGGCCGCGCGCCAGATTGTCGCTGGCGCCGATGCGAGTGAAGACGCGGTCCACCATGCTGAGGCGCGCCGAGCGCGCCGGCACAAACGAGCCCATCTGTGCGAGAATCACGATCAGGGCGGTTTGCCGCAAGTAAGTGGACTTGCCGCCCATGTTCGGTCCGGTCAGCAGCAGAATCGTGTGCGTCGTCGCATTCAGATAAAGATCGTTGGGCACGAAGCGCTCGCTGCCTCCGGCCATCTCCTGCTGCTCGATCACGGGATGCCGGCCCTCGACAATCTCGAGATCACCGGCGTCACCTTCCGCCGAGGCAATGAAGCGCGGCCGGCAATAATTCCGTAGTGCCGCGATGTGAGCCAGCGACACCAGCACATCGACCTCGGCCAGCGCGAGTGCCGTCTGCCGGATTCGCTTTGCCTCGGAGGCAATCGCGATGCGCAACTCGGTGAACAGCCGCCGCTCGATCTCGACGATCTTTTCCTGCGCGTCGAGAATCTTCGATTCGTATTCCTTCAACTCGGGCGTGGTGAAACGCTCGGCGTTGACCAGGGTTTGTTTGCGCTCGTAGTCCGCCGGAGCGAGATGCAAATTGGGTTTGGAGACTTCCAGGTAGTAGCCGAAGATGGAATTGAACTTGACCTTGAGCGAGCCGATTCCGGTCCGTTGCCGCTCCCGTTGCTCAATCTCGGCCAGGAACTGTTTGCTGTGGCGACTCAGGTCGCGGAGTTCGTCGAGCTCCCGGTCGATACCAGGCGCGATAACGCCGCCGTCGGCGAGCGAGATGGGCGGTTCGGGCACGACTGTATTCGCAATGTGTTGCCGCAAATCTCCCAATTCGTCGACCGAGCGATGGAGGGTTCGGAGCCGCTCGGCGGCCAGCCTTTCCAAGGTCGTCCGTACCGCCGGAATCTTGGCCAGAGAGGCGGCAAGCGCAAGAACATCCCGCGGATTGGCGGTTTCGAGCGTCACCCGGCTCAACAGCCGCTCGAGATCGAGAATGCCATCGAGCGCCCGGCGCAGCTCGGTGCGCGCCACCGTCTCCTTTACTTGAACCTCGACGGCGTCGAGCCGCCGCTCGATCTCCGCCCCCTCAATCGAGGGGCGCAGCAGCCAGGATCGCAACAGCCGCTTGCCCATGGGGGTGACGGTGGCGTCGATCGAACGGAACAAAGTCAAACCGGGGTCGGAGGCGGCGAAAAGCGGCTCGATCAATTCCAAATTGCGCACCGTGACGGCATCGAGCACCAGGCAGTTCTGGCGCTCATAGAAGCCGATGCGGTCCACGTGTTCGAGCGTGCCGCGNNTCGAGCGAGAGCACGCCGAAATGGTTTTCGAGCAGCGGAATCGCATGGTCGGGGGCGAAAATCCAATCATCGAGAGGAGTTTCCGACCACGCGCCGTCCGCCGCCCTGGGCTGTGGCCCGGCGCCTGGGGGCAAGGCTTGCGGGCGCCGGCCTTCGAGCAGCGGCGCCGACGATCCATACAACAATTCCTTCGGCCGCAACTGCTCGAGCTCCTCCTGAATCCTGCGCGCTGCCTGCTCGCCTTGAAATTCGGTGGCGCGAAACTCGCCGGTCGAAAGATCGAGCGCCGCGAATCCCACCCGGTCTCCACTCTGCGCCACCGCGGCCAGGAAATTGTTCTCCTCGGAACTGAGCGCCGCATCCGCCGCCGTGCCGGGCGTGACTACCCGCGTCACCTCCCGTCGCACCAGCTTCTTTGCCAAGCGCGGGTCTTCCACCTGCTCGCAGACAGCGACCTTGAATCCCTTGCGAATGAGCTTCGCAATGTAGCCCTCAGCGGCGTGGTAGGGCACGCCGCACATGGGCACGGCTACGCCTTTTTCCTTGTTGCGCGAGGTCAGGGTGATCTGCAGCTCCCGCGCCGCCAGGATGGCGTCGTCGAAAAAAAGCTCGTAGAAATCCCCCAGCCGAAAGAAAAGCAGGGCGCTTGGATGATCTTTCTTGATGGCGGCGTACTGCCGCATCAACGGCGTGGACGGCTCGGTCATGAGGTCGGATTTCGTGGGCGGATTATAACAAACACAAGCGTCCGATCTCGGCCCGGGGAAGGGCGCGGCGAAATCCCAGTTGACGCGCCCTCGGCAGCAATGGTCTCCTTAACTGCCATGGAACTTCGCAAAGATCCGATCACCCGTTCGTGGGTGATTACCGGGGACGACGGCCAGGACAGCCCGCCGCGCCCGGAAACCTTTTGCCGCTTTTGCCCCGATTCGCCGGCACCGCTGCAACTCATCTCCAACCTGCCCGGACCGCAGGGCCAGCCGTGGGCGGCTCGTGCGGTCGTGCATCCCACCCCGCTTTACCGTGTCGAGGGCGATCCCGCTCGCCGCGGCAACGGCCTGTACGACCGCATGCGATCGGTGGGCGCGCATGAGGTGCTGGTCGAGAATCCGAAACACGACCGCCATTTGTGGAATGCGAGCGATGCCGAGATCGAAGNNCAGCTCACGGCGACCACGTTCGTCCCGCGCCGCGTGCTCTATGAGTTGCGCGCTTGCCGCGAATACTTCAAACAGAAGGAGCGCTGCGTATTCTGCGACATCATTTCCCAGGAGTTGCAGCAGAACGAGCGGGTGCTTGAAATGCGCGGCGACTTCCTGGCGCTTTGCCCCTACGCTCCTCGCGTGCCCTATGAAACCTGGATCCTGCCGCGGATCCACGAAGCTGCCTTTGAACGCTTTGCCCTGAACCGACCGGGCACCTTGCACGACTTGGCGGCCCTTCTGCGCCGCACCTTGCAGCGCATTCGCTCGATTACCGAGGAGTTCCACCTGGTCCTGCACACTTCGCCCAACAGCCTGCACCCTTCGGCGAGCCTGGGATACTGGAAGACCCTGGACGAGGACTACCACTGGCACATCGAAATCATGCCCATCCTTGCCTCCAAGGCGAAATCCTACACTTTCAAGGAGGTTTACTACTCTCCGATCAGCTCCGAGACTGCGGTGAAGCGCCTGCGGGAGGCAAGGATTGAGGGCGGTTATTAGCTCCCCGCCGCGCCGGGCTCTACAGGCCGCCAACCCGGAATCAGAACCAGGAACAACCGGCAACGACCAACGATTAACGACCAACGACCAACGACCAACGAACCACAAGCAACGAGTGACCACCGTCCTATGATCGTCCGCCGCATGAAGACCTACACCGGAGGCCAAGGCTATGTGTATCAGTACTACTTCGTCGGCAAGCGTCCGGCACTCGCGGGTTCTTCCGAAGGACCGGCCACGGAGTACATCTTTGACGTTACCTCGGATCGTAAGACCACGTTCGCGGTGAGCATCTTTGTGCCCGAGGAAGGGCCGCGTCACTGGGCATCCGTGCACGGCCGCCGGCTCACCGGGGCCGAAGAGTACGGCGCGGTAAAGATACGCCTGTTCCAGGCGTTCGATGAAGTCGAGAACATGATGGCGGCCGGCCGCCGTTTGCTGGTTGATGGCGATACGCTGGAACAGGTTCTGGCGACCTTACGGGTGGAATAGAGTCGCCAGGGCTCGGCTGACTGGCTTCTTGGGAGGTTCGTCGGCCCCCCGGGTGCACTCCTGGCTTCTGCCCGCCCCTGCTGCAGACTATAATCAGCCCTGCCGGAGGGCGCGCGACGATCCATCCGCCCGCTGTCCGGACGTCCATCGTGTCACCTATGCCCATCCTTTGGCTGCGAGTTGCGCTCGGCTGCTACGCGGTTGGCCTGCTTTATGCACTGGTGGCTCTTACCCGCAGCAGCGAGCTGTTGAGTAAAGTCGCCTTGCACGCCGCCTATCTCGGGATGGTCTTCCATTTGGTCTCCCTGGCCGAAGCCATCGAGCTCTCGGGCCAGATCACGCTGACTTCGGTGCACAACGCGGAATCGGTGCTGGCCTTCTTGATCATGGTGGCTTTCATGCTCGTGTACCTGGCCTACAAGACCACCTCCCCTGGCATCGTCGTCTTCCCCCTGGTGTTTCTTTTGACTTTGGTGGCAGCTACCGGTCAGCAGCCCATTCTCGAGATGCCTGCCGGGGTGCGCAAGGGCTGGCTGATCGCGCACATCGCCCTCATCTTTACCGGTTATGCGGCCCTGTGTGTAAGTTTTGGCGCCAGTCTTCTTTATCTGATCCAGGAACGCACACTGAAGTCCAAGAAATCGGCGGGAATCCTTTCGCGCCTGCCGGCGCTCGAAGTAATTGACGACATCGGCTATCGTTCGCTGCTTCTCGGGTTTCCCTTCATGACGCTCGGGCTGATTGCAGGTACCATAGTCGCGCAGGCCACGTTCGGGCGCATCGATTTCCTCGATCCCAAGATATTGCTCTCCATCCTGATGTGGGCGGTGTATTTGGTGATGGTGTACACGCGCTGGAGCGCGGGCTGGCGGGGGCGCCGCGCGGCCTACCTGGCGGCCGGGGTTTTTGTGGCCGCGGTGATCGCCTGGTCGGCCAACTACTTCAGCGCCATCCACAGGTTCGTGCAGTCATGAGCTTTCGGCTGATCGGCGTCAATCATCACAGCGCCCCGGTCGAGGTGCGCGAGCGCCTGGCCATTCCCGAATCTCGTCTGGCCGAGGCGGTGCGGCATCTGGTCCAGCACCCTGGGGTCGACGAAGGCCTCATCCTGTCGACCTGCAACCGCGTGGAACTGTTGACGCGCACCCGCAATGGCACGGCGGACCTGCGGGGTTTCCTGCGCGACTATTTTCGTCTCGAACCCGCCGAGTTCGAGCCTCACCTCTACGACTACAGCGAAGCCGACGCCATCCGTCATTTCTTCCGTGTGACCTCGAGCCTGGATTCGATGGTGGTGGGGGAAGCGCAAATCCTCGGCCAAGTGAAGGAAGCCTATGCCACCGCCCGCGCCGTCGGGGCGGTTCACTCGCAGCTCGACTTGCTTCTCACCCGTGCCTTCGCGGTCGCGAAGCGAGTGCGCACCGAAACTGCTGTGGGTTCGTCGGCCGTTTCGGTCGCCTCAGTCGCGGTCGAGTTGGCCAAAAAGATTTTCGGATCCTTGCAAGGCAAGCACGTCTATCTGGTCGGCGCGGGGAAGATGAGCGAACTGGCGGCCCGCCACCTGCAAGCCCACGGCGCCGCCTCCATTTTTGTAGCCAATCGTACCTTCGAGCGCGCCGAGCAATTGGCGGCGAAGTTCAACGGGGAGGCCATCCACTTTTCGGAGCTGTACAACACCTGCGACCGGGCCGACATCGTCATCACTTCGACGGGCGCGCCGGTCGCCATTTTCCGCCGCGAGCATGGCGAGCTGTTTCTCAGCCGCCGCAAGAACCGTCCCATGTTTTTCATCGACATCGCAGTCCCGCGCGACGTCGATCCCGAGATGAACAAGCTGGATGGAATTTTCGTTTACGACATCGATGATTTGCAGCAGGCCGTGACCGTGCACGTCACCGACCGCAAAAAGGAGGCCGAACGCGCCGAGGAAATCATCACGAGCGAGGTCGAGCGGTTCCGGGCCCGTCTGCTCACTCTCGAAGTCGTTCCCACCATTGTCTCTCTGCAGGACCACATCGAAACCATCCGCCAGGCTGAGATCGACCGCGTCCGCGGGCGTCTGGGCCCGCTTTCGCCGGACCAGGAACTGGCCATTGAGGCCTTGACCCGGGGTATCGTCAATAAGATCATGCACACCCCGATCAGCACCTTGAAGACCGCCGCGCGCGCCTCTGAAGCCACCACGGTGATTGATGTGGTCCGTCGCTTGTTCAATCTGCGCGATCAAAAGCCAGGCAAGCCGGACGGTGAGCCTGGAGAGCACGACTGATGGCCCGGTTGCGGATTGGTTCCCGCGGCTCGCAACTCGCCCTCTGGCAAGCCAATCACATCAGCGCTCTCCTGCGCGAGCAGGGCCACGACGTCGACATCGAAATCATCAAGACCACGGGCGACAAGATCACCGACGTTCCGCTCGGCCAGGTCGGAACCAAGGGCATGTTCACCAAAGAGATCGAAGAAGCGCTGGCGGAGGAGCGCATCGACCTCGCCGTCCATAGTCTGAAAGACCTGCCCACCGAGCTTCCCCCGGGCTTCGAAATCGCCGCCGTTCCTCCCCGTGCGGACCCGCGGGATGTGCTTTGCTCGGTTCGCTACGAGAGCATCGAGCAATTGCCCGACGGAGCGCGTGTCGGTACCAGCAGCCTGCGCCGCGTGGCGCAACTGAAGGCGTTGCGTCCCGATGTCGAGATTCATGCCTTGCGCGGTAACGTCGATACGCGGTTGCGCAAACTGGACTCCGGCGACTATGACGCCATTATTCTGGCCGCGGCGGGACTGGAGCGCTTGGGCAAGATGGATTCGGTCCGGCAGATCCTTGCGGCCGACCTCATGTGCCCGGCGGCAGGCCAAGGGGCTCTGGCCATCGAAATCCGGCTTGGCGATCTGGCCCTCGGAGAGCACTTGGCGTTTCTGGACGACTTCTTCGCCCGCACCGCGACAGCTTGCGAGCGCGCCCTGCTGAATAAACTGGGAGGGGGCTGCCAGTTGCCGATCGGCGCCCTGGCGGAGTTCCGCGAGGGGCGCTTGCATCTCGAGGCCGTGGTGGCGCGTCCCGATGGCACCAAGCTCTTGCGCGAGTCGGCCGAGGGAGAGGACCCCCTACCCCTCGGTGAAATGGTTGCCGAGGCATTGCTCGAGCGCGGCGGAGATGAGATTCTCGAGGAAGTGTATGGCTAGAACCGCCGCTTAGAGCGGGTACGAGAGGACTGCGCTCCGGATGCCGTCAACCTTGCAAGCCTCCCCGGTCCCAGGGAAATCGCCCCTTTCCGGTCTCCGCGTCCTGGTGGGCCGGGCTCGGGCCCAGGCGAGCGCGCTTTCCTCCGGTCTGAAAACACTGGGCGCGGAAGTGGTCGAAATCCCATTCATTGAAGTGCGCAGACCTAGTTCCTATCAGCCCCTGGACGCGGCCCTGAAAGATCTTCTCCACTACGACTGGCTGGTCTTTACCAGCGTGAACGGTGTGGAGGCGGTGGCTGAGCGCATGAAAAAGTACGGCTTGAGCAAGAAAAATCTGCGGCACCTGCGGGTCGCCGCCATCGGCCCGGCCACGCAGCAGGCCATCGAACGGCGGGGCATCCGAGTGCATGTGGTGCCAGAGCAGTACGTCGCTGAGTCGGTGGTGGATAGCTTGCGCGAGCAGGTGAAAGGGAAGCGCGTGCTGCTGGCTCGGGCCAAAGTGGCGCGCGACGTGATCCCCCGCGAACTGCGCAAACTGGGCGCGCAAGTGGAGGTCGTAGAGGCCTACCAGACCGGGATTCCTTTGGCATCCCGCACCCGCTTGCGGTCGGTTCTCAAGGACTCGAGGCGCCGCCCGGACCTGATCACCTTCACCAGTTCCTCGACCGTGAAAAACTTCCTGGCGTTGCTGGGACCAGTCGCCCGCCGCCGTGGGAACTTCGATGGCATTCGGTTGGCTTCGATTGGCCCGGTGACCAGCAACACTCTGCGGGCATCGGGCCTTCCGGTCGATATCGAGGCCTCCGACTACACCATTCCCGGACTCATCGCGGCCATCGTCGCCGCCACTCACCGTTAGCCATGCTCGTTTGATTTCCCCTGATGGGATTGCTAGGAATCGGGTTCGCGGGTCCGCCCCGAGAGGGAGCGGCGAGCCCTACTCGGTCAGGGAACAACCGCAGTCGGCTGGAGGCACGTGCGCCTTGAGGAACTCGGCCACCCGCTGGTAGGCGTCAATCTGATTCTCGACCCGGGCAAAGCCGTGTCCTTCATTTTCGTAGATCTTTGATTCGGCGGTTCCGCCGCGTTTCTTGATCGCCTCGACCACCTGCTCGGTTTCTTCCTTCGGACAGCGCGGATCGTGCCCTCCGGCTAACAGCAAGAGCGGCGCTTTGATCTGGCCGACAAAAAAGATGGGCGAGCGATCCTCGAACAAGGCCTTGTTCTTCACCGGATCTCCCATGGTCGCGAGATCCGACTGCCGCAGCACCGGATCTTCGTTCTCGATCTCGGTAAACCAGTTGACAAAAGGCACAATGGGCACGCCCGCCGCCCACAGGTCGGGCGCCTTGCTGACCCCCATCATGGTCAGATAGCCGCCGTAGCTCGCGCCCATGAGAATGAGTTTTTTCGGATCCACGTAGCGGGTCTGGGTGATCCAATCCGCCGCCGCTAGCACGTCCTCAAGATCGCCGCCACCCATGTCAAAGAGATTGGCCTGCTGGAATTCTTTGCCGTATCCGGTCGAGCCGCGATAGTTGGGCGCGATCACGATGTATCCCTGGTTGGCTGCGTACTGGATAAAACGGTTGAATGAATTCACCGTCTGCGAGGTAGGGCCGCCGTGTACATAGACAATCGCAGGACTCACCGGCTGCGGTGGCAAGTTATAGGGCATGTACACGAAAGCCGAGATGGTCCACTTTCGATCGCGGCTGGGATAGTGCACCAGAACCGGCTCGACCAGGGTTTCACTGCGCACTCCCGCCACCAGCGACCGCGTCACCGGATGCGATTTGCCGTCGGTCAGCGAATAGACCCACGCATCATTCGGCGAGTTGGGTCCGTTATGGTAGTAGAGCAGTCGCGATCCCTCCCGCGTGAAAGCCGTTTCCGCGCCACCCGGCGTGTTCACCCCCTGCGGCAACGAGAGAGGAGTGGTTTTTCCGGAGGCCAGATCGTGCAGATCGATGTCCGCGTTGCCATCCACATTGGCGGTCCACAGCACGTGCCTGCCATCGGGCGAAAAGTTGCCGCCGTCGGTCTCCCACTGATCGTGGGTGAGCCAGGCGATTTTCTTCGATCCAAGATCGAGCAGCCCGACGTTGGGGTAGCCGTTCTCGGCATTCGAAGTGATGAGCAGAGTTTTGCCATCGGGCGAAAAATCGTTTGCCGTATAGAGTTGTTCGCCGGGGTGAGGCGTGAGTAGCGTGGCCTTTCCGCTGGCTATCTCCGCGACCCACAGATTCGAGTCCGTTCCCTTGGCCTGCTCTTCGGTATAGGCGATCCATTTGCCATCCGGCGACCACAGGGGCTCGACGTTCATCCGGTCTGGGGGGGTGTTGGTCGTCAGGTGCTTCACGTCGCGCAGCACCGTGTCATATACGTCGATCTCGAAAACGGAAGAGGTTTTCGGCTTCACCGTGTAAGCCAGATAGCGTCCGTCGGGCGACCAGACCGGGTGTTCCTCCGCAATTTGCCGCGTGTTCGTCAGGTTCACGGTCTGGCCGGTCTTCGGTGAAACCAGAAAAATATCCCACAGCTCATCGCCGTCGTAGTCGGACTGATAGGCAATCCATTTCCCGTCCGGCGACCATGCCGGATGGCTTTGCCTCTGATCGCTGATGGTCAGTTGCGTGGGCCATCCGCCCTCGGCCGGCACCAGCCACAGATTGTTGCGTCCGCTGATGTTCGAGATGAAAGCGATCGTCTTTCCATCGGGCGCCCAGGCAGTGCCGCCTGTCAACCGCGTCATGTACAGCTTTTCGATGGTGAGACTCTTCTCGACGAGGGCGTTGGGTGGGCTCGAAATCTGCTTGGGATCGGTGATCGCCTGCGCTCGAGGCAACTTCTGGGCCGGGGCTTGCGTGCTCATAGCGGTACTCATCACAACGACGATAGCAAACCAGAGGGAAGTGCGCATGGACCGGATCAACGCCCGCCGACGAGTGTAGCAGGGACAACCAGGCCGGGTGGGACTCCCCAACCGAGCAGTCTTCCTTTCGCGGATTGAAAAACCAACGGGGCGTATCGGAACGCGGGCACGGTTTTCAAGGTTTGGCGTTCTTGTGTATCTCGACCGTCGTCCAGGTCTTGTCAGCGGCGTGGCATAGACTTTCGAGCGCGCAATCGGCGCACTTGGGGCGGCGCGCCACGCACAACTTGCGACCATGCCAAATGATCTGATGCGAGAACAAGATCCATTTTTCTCGCGGGACCACCTGCATCAGATCCTGTTCGATCTTGGGCGCATCCGTATGTTTGGTGAGTTCGAGCCGCCGGGCGATGCGAGTGACGTGGGTGTCGACCACCACGCCTTCGGCCTTCCGAAACCACGTACCGAGCAATACGTTGGCGGTCTTGCGCGCCACTCCGGGCAAGCTGAGCAGTTGGTCCATCTCTTCCGGCACCTGGCCGCCAAACTCGCTCACAATCCTTTTCGCCGCGCCCACCACCGACTTTGCCTTGTTGCGAAAGAACCCTGTCGAATAGACATCCGGTTGCAGCTGCTCGGGCGTGAGCGCCGCAAAGGCTTCCACAGTCGGATATTTCCTGAACAGCTCAGGCGTGACCCGGTTCACATTCGCGTCCGTCGATTGAGCCGAGAGAATGGTCGCCACCAGCAGCTCCCATGCGCTGCGGTGATGCAAGGCGCAGGTCACATCGGGATAGAGCTTGTCCAATCGCTTGAGGATCTCCGCCATTCGCTCTGGCGCCCGCGGATCGTAACGCCCGGGGGATGGCGTCTTTTTCCTGGGTTTCCCCGCCCGTCCCGGCCGAGTCGAAGGCTTGCCAGCTTTGAGCGCAAGCTTGCCGGCGACGCCTTGCTGGCGTCCAGTCTTCGCGGGTTGGCGCGGAACGACGCCGCGTACCATCGAGTGCCTCCTGCTGAGAA
>PKYX01000105.1:7187-7885 GCA_003132825.1 Acidobacteriaceae bacterium | reverse complement strand
CGCCCTTGATGGCGAAGACGGGGATGTTGTGATCGCGTACCAGGCTGGCGGCGACGTCATCCTGGGTAGAAAGCGGGTTGGAAGCGCACAGCACCACGTCAGCGCCGCCGTCGCGCAGGCAGANNCCTTGCGAATGATCTGCAGAACCTTCATGGACTGGTTGGCCCAGTCGATCCGTTTCTTGCCCAGATCGGCCATCTCGATGGCTTTGATATCGCTATGCACTTGCGTCGGTGTGGTCGACATGCTTCTCCTCTGCTGCGCTGACAAAAGTTGGTGGATCCTATTGTAATGGCCGATGGACGATTTCAATACTGCGAATTGTGGTTCCCGGCTCGGCAGGGCAGGGCCGCGAGTAACAATTTGGAACTGCGGTCCATCGCTTCTCTTGAACCGGTCTCCTCGACGCTTTATGGAAGGCGCCGCTCGGCGGTGAAACATTGGGTTTGGTCCCCGGAGGGTTCGTCACCGACTCCGGGGACCAGTTTCTACTTGCGTCCGGCGTGAACGGGTTGGCGAAGACCGGCATCGNNAGTGGCCATAGGCGGCGGTCTTGCAGTAGATGGGACGGCGCAGCTTGAGCGACTCAATGATGCCCTTCGGAGTGAGCTTGAAATTCGCCCGAACCAGGTCCTGAATGATGGTCGCCTCCACTTTGCCGGTGGCGAATGTATCGACGCGCACGCTGACTGGCTCGG
>PKYX01000105.1:0-7088 GCA_003132825.1 Acidobacteriaceae bacterium | reverse complement strand
TCCTCGTCGAGCAGATGGGAGGGGATGCAGTGCTGGATGACGTGCTTCAGAACGTCGGCCCGCAATTCATCATTGCCCACGGTCTCGGAGTGCTGGGTTGAGACGACGACCGCGTCGACGCGAACCGGTTTGTGATGGGCGTCGTACTCCACCGTGACCTGCGACTTGCCGTCGGGCCGGAGGTAGGGCAGCGTGCCCAGCTTGCGCACGTCGGCGAGGCGCTTGACCAGCCGGTGCGCNNCCTGGTCGCCGGCGCCGCCGGTATCGACGCCCATGGCGATGTCGCCGGACTGCTTGTTGATGCTCGAGATTACGGCGCAGGTATTGGAATCGAAGCCGTAGAGAGCATTGTTGTAACCGATGGCGGAGACCGTGCCCCGGACCAGGGCCTGAAAATCCACGTAGGCTTTGGTGGTGATTTCACCGGCGATCACCACCAGGCCGGTGGCAGTGAGGGTCTCACAGGCTACACGGCTGAGCGCGTCCTGGGCCAGGCAGGCGTCGAGGATGGCATCAGAAATCTGGTCGGCGATTTTGTCGGGATGGCCCTCCGTCACGGATTCGGAGGTGAAAAGATAACGGTCCTTAGCAGGCAATCGGCATCTCCTTTGAACGGCTTGGACACCACGGCTGGCGGGGGAAACGCAACGCAGCGGCCACGCAATGAGCCCTTTGGGGTCCTCCAAAACTTACCAGAGGAGGGCGGCGGGACGCAATGGCTTTGGGGGCGCGATTGGGTACGAGGGGAACACCGGAATCCAGATGGGCAAGGGGCGGCAGAATGAGGTCAAAGCGGAGAAAACGGGTAGCCCATCAAGAGGGAAGGCCGGTTCGGCGCCGAGAAAGCCCCTGGCCGGTTTTCGAGCCCCCGGCCCCGGGCGCCGAAGCCCACCGTACCGAACCATCAGCCTGGGGGGCAAGCGGGGTTTATCTGGTAGAGTCGGCGACCGGCGATTCCAGGCCGTGGGCGTCGAATCGGATGGTTTTCACTTCGTCCGCCCGGCCTTCGACAGAAACGGGTTTCCCGTTGAAGAAGAAGCCCAACCCGGCAACATTTCCGGCTTTGACCACGATTTCCTGGTGAGCGGTTACCTCCTTCTCGGAACCGGCCGGCACCAGGTCGTGAAGGACCGGCTTGCCGTCGCCGGTTACGGCGAGCCAGGAATCTTGGCGGACCTGAATCTGTACGACGAAGGAGCCGGCATTGACGGCCGGGGCTTGCGATTGGTCCGTCGCACGGGGGGGCGCAGTTCCTCCGGCCCCCGGCGAAGTTTGCTCGGAGGAACCCGAGGGCGCGGATTCAGTCGAGGCTGGCCCGCCCACCGGCGGAGCACTGGCCTGGCTCAGATCAGGTCCTTGGGCTGGGGCGGCACGGGCGTCAGAGCGCGAGATCTCCTCGCTCGAGCGCGACCCTCGCGAGCGGGCGCCCCATAGGGCAAAAGCGACGGCCACCAGCAGCAGCACAACCGAGAGTTTTCCCCACGGAATATCGCCCGAGCGCCTGGGCTCACTTTCCGGGCGGATTTCGACGGCGCGGGCAGCCAAGTCCGCGAGCACCGCTTCGGGTTCTTTGCTCGGCGTGGGACCTCCGGCAGCGACCAGGTAGTCGGCGATGGCCTGCTCCTCGTCGAGCCCGAGATGGCGGGCGTAGGCGCGAACGAAACCCTTGTTGAAGATTCCGCCGGGGAGCTGGCCGAAACGCTCTTCCTCAAGAGCTTGCAGCATGCGAACGCTGATTTTGGTGGTTGCAGCGACGCCTTCGAGCTCCATGCCCTGCTGCTCGCGCTCCCGCTTCAGCCGCGCCCCAAAAGATTCCACTCGAAAGCTCCCTAAAACCGTCGGATCCTATACGCCCATCATATGTTAAGCGTGTTTGCGGGAACATGAAAAATTGTTCCGGGGAATCGGTCAACCAGCGCGTGGGCCGGCGGGGCGTTGTCGAGTCTGAGTCCGGTCGCTCAGCGCTCCAGAATATCTTTGTAGGCGTTCAAGGCGACCTTTTTCGGCTGGCGGGGTAGCAGCACATCGCCGGAGAGGCTGTTGTTGCCCTCGATTTCCACTTGGCCAAGACGGACCATTCCCGCTCCAAAGTCGGCGAAAAGGGGAACCAGCATGGCAAAGTGCTCGTCGACCTCGCTCTGGGTAATGGTCATGTGCAGACTTACTTTGCCGCCGTCGGAAGGACTGAGTTGGTACTCGAAATGGTATCGCGGCACCTGGGTGCCGTACACCCACTCGTCGAAAAACCAGTCTAGGCGGCCATTTCGCGCGAGATCCATCGACTTGGTCATGTGCTTCTCGGCCATGGCCTTGAAGGACTCGGTGGACGCTGCCTGCTCACGGTGGCTGGCCACGAAGTCGTGCATCATGGCAATGAACGCCTTGTCCTGGTCCTGGTTGTTGTACATCATCGAACGCAGCATCTCGAGGACATAGGCACCCTTGGGGTAAACCAGGTTCTGGTAGGCGCCTTCGGAACGGGGAGAAATCAGACGCAAACCCATCCACAGGGGGCCGGCATCGTTCGGAGCCACGCCATAGTTGTTCTTTTCCAGAATCCGCTTGCGCAACCGCTCCCAAAATTCGATGTAGTCCTTTCGCCAGTCCGGGCCCACGGCCTGCTGCAGAAATAGCCCGGCAGAGAACTCGGCAAAGCCCTCGGAAAGCCATTGATCGTGGTAGGAAGCCCAGCCTACGGAATGGCCCCACCATTGATGGGAGACTTCGTGCGGCGTCACCTCTTGCACGAACCCGGTGAACTTGGTGTCAATCCGCCCGAATAGCATCCATCTCTGGGTTGAGTCCATGTAGGCGGAAATCGGAAGGTACACCAGGTTCGGCCAGGACTGTCCGAAGTTGAAGTCGGGCTGCTCGGTGATCGAGACATCCTCGTAGGGACTCTTGCCGAAGAAATACGTGCACACCTGCAACTGGGCCCGGGTCTGATCGAGTACATATTTCGTCATGGCGGCGGGTGCCATGGACTCGAGCGCGCGGTTCCCGTGCAGCGAGTCGGGCAAATCGGACAAATAGTAACCGGAGATGTGGTAGCCGGTCCGGTCGTCTGCCAGGTCGATCCTCTTGTATTCACCGTAGTTGAATCCAGCAACCGCCACCGGGGTCGGGGTGATCCAGTGAGTTACGGCAAGGTCTTGCTCGGTCGACTGCGCTTGCAGCTTGCCCACGCTGATCAGTTTGAATCGACGAGGCACCTTGAAGGTGAGGTCATAGAGAGCGCGTTCGCCAAACCCATTCAGATTGGGATACCAGGAACTCCGGGCACGGACGTAGAAACTTCCGCTGCCGGCGTTTTCGAGAACCTTATCTCCGGCGTACTCGACGGTCATCGAATATTCTTTGCCGCTTTCGATCGCCTGGGGGAGTATGGCGTAGAACGAGCCGTCCTCCTTGCGACTCTCCTGAATGAAATAGAGATCCTGGCCTTGGTCGTCGGTGACGCGGGTAACCCGCAAATTCGGCAGGAGTCCAAACTTGAGGACCCTCTCGCCCGCCAGCAATGGCGCGAAGGTGATGGTGGCGGTGCTGAACAAATGATCGTTCTTCGCGATGACGGTTTCGATTTTGTAACGCCGGGTGGCAAATAGGCGGCGGTCCTCCTCGGAACTTGCGGTGCGGTTCAAGTATTCAGATTGCAGGTGAGCCAGATACCAGATGCCATCGTCCATTCCCCCGGGATCGTAGTTGATGAGCGCGACCTCCTCCGGGGAATCGAGCTGAGGGATCGCGCCCACTCGCGTCCGCACGAAAAAACGGAGATCCCTGTGCTTCTTGCCGACAAGGTAGGCATTGAGGAATTCCGGATGGGCTGGGTTGTAGACAGCGGCCAGGACGTCGGCATCGACGTTGTCCATGGTCTCCCCCTGCAGCACATACTGGGTAAAACCCGCGGCGTATTCCTGGCGCCGCCGCATCTTCTCTCTCCAGCCGGCGAAAGCGGCCTCGGCCGCGGAAGGCGTTTCGGTTGGATCCCCCAGCCCCGGCGCGAACTTCAGGCGAGCTTGCCGGGTGAAGCGGAATACGACTGCGGTAAAGTCTTCCTGGGCATCGTCGCCACCGGTACGCCGGCTCAGTTCGCGGGCGTCGAGCGGAGCGACGGCTTTCAGACTGAAGTGCCCCTCGCCCAGGAAAATTGCGCCGGTGACCACGCCCTCGACCGGACGCAAGAAAGTCAGGGTGCCCTTCTGAAACTGGAAGATGGCGGCGTCCCAATTCAGGGTGACATGGTCGAAACGAAAAGTACTGCCCAGCCCAATCGCGCGCAATTGCCGGTATACGGGATCCGAATTGGCAAAGGCGAGGCTTTTCGCAGGGACCGAGATGCTCTCCTGCTGCCGTGCGATCCGGAGCCTGAGTTCGAGCTCGACCGGCCCTTCGAGATCAACGGAATTGACCAGGGGCTCGAAACCATCCCGGGTCACCTCGAGGGAATACTTTCCCGCTTTCAGATCCGGGGACATGAACCGGCCGAGGCCGTCAGAAAAAAAGACAAGCGGCTGCGCCAGAGCGCCGCCCGTGATTTCGATCCGGGCCTGGACAATGACGGCGCCCGAGGGATCTTTGACGGTTCCGGAAATCGTCGCCGCGTGCAGCCCCGTAGCAGCCGTCAACCAGAAACCGGCTAACGAGAGCAGGAACAGGGCTGTCTTGAGCACAGGAGAAGAAGATAGACCTGGGGCGCGGATTTCCTCGGGGAGCGCCATTGCTTTCGCCGAAAGTATACGGGCACCCGGACACCGCAACTACCCCTAAACCCATCTGGCCCGTGGCTTTAGGGGTTCGCATTACTAAGGTTGGTTGCCCGGGTTTCCAGGGGCCGCATATAATTCGAGCACTTCCTCCCGCATTCGAGGGCGCAGTGCATGACCAGTAAGGCCACCGGCACCGGTCGCAACCGGCATCTTCAGGAACTGAACATCTTTCACGGCGTGGCCAAGGCCCTGACCTCTTCGCTGGACCTCGATTCCATTCTGCAAACCATTATGGAGAAGATGGCGGAGTACTTCCGTCCAGATACCTGGTCGTTGCTGATGGTCGACGAAGAGCTGAATGAGCTGTACTTTGCGATTGCTGTGGGGAACGCCTCAGAAACGTTGAAGAATGTGCGGCTTAAAGTTGGGGAAGGGATCGCCGGCTGGGTGGCCAAGCATGGCGAGCGCCTGATCGTGCCCGACGTCATGGCGGATCCCCGCTTTGCCAAGCGGATCGACGAGATGACGCAGTGGGAGACGCAGTCCATTATTTGCGTTCCCTTGCGGTCCAAACATCGGGTGCTCGGGGTGATTCAACTGGTCAACGTCAACATGGACGGCTTTGGCGACCCGGAATTGTTCTTCCTGCAGGCGCTGTCGGATTACGCGGCGATCGCGATCGAGAATGCGCGGGCGGTCGAGAAGATTCAGGAACTCACCATTACCGATGACGTGACCGGGCTCTACAATGCGCGGCATCTTTATAAGACGCTCGAAACTGAAGTGTACCGGTCCTCGCGCTTCAACTATGAGTTTACCGTGCTGTTCATTGATCTCGATCACTTCAAACAGGTCAATGACACGCACGGGCACCTGGTGGGCAGCAAGTTGCTGGCGGAGATCGGCTACCTGGTCAAGGCCCAGCTGCGCTTGATTGACTACGCCTTCCGCTATGGGGGAGACGAGTTCGTGATCCTATTGCCGCAAACCGGCAAAGACGCGGCTTTGGTGGTGGCGAAACGGTTGCGGGACAGCTTGCGGACCAGCATGTTCTGCAAAGAGGAAGGATTGAATCTGAACGTTCGCGCCTCGATTGGGGTAGCAACCTATCCCCACGACGCGAAAACGCCGCATGATGTCATTCGGCAGGCCGATGAAATGATGTATCTGGTGAAGAACAGCACCCGCGACAACATTGGGATTGCGCAGCGCGGGATGATGAAGTAGGGAAGACGGCTTTACGATTTCGCGGTTCGCGAGTCCCCTCGAACCGATCGNNCGATCGCCCATCCCTCGATCTCGAACTTTCTCCTTATCCTCTAAAGTCCGGCACCAACCCGCAGGACCAGTATCAGTATTCTCCCGAGCGCCAGGCCGAGCGAACACCGTCGGTCTCAGCGGGCGAGGAGCGCCGCAGCCGCACCCGCTCCGAGTCGTCTCGGCCTAGATGAGAGCCTAGAGATAGCCATCGGTGCTTCCGACGTAAATGACGCGGTCGACGACTACGGGCGAGGCCAGAATGGTGCCCATGCTTTGCATTTTGCTGACGCCCGCGACCATGTCATCGTAGAAGTCCTCGGTGAAGGCCGCAGCGTAGTTCACCGTGCCATCCGGCTTGCTAAAGGCAGGAGCGTTTTTTCGGGAGGCATCGGTCTGAAATTCCCAGGCGGGCGCTTGGGTTTTGAGATCGATGGCGATCAGCTTGCCCTCATGCGAACCGATGTACAGCATGCCGCCCGAAATGGCGGGGGAGGAAAACATGGGCCAGCGGAACTTGAGAGAAAAAATAGCAGCGCCGGATTTGGCGTCGAGCGCATAGAGCATGGCCGAGTCCGAGGTGGCAAAGTACACTCTACCGTCCTCGACGGCGGGCGAGGCGATGACCCAGGATCCGTGATTGTTGAAGGCCCATTTCTTCAATCCGGTTTGGGCGTCGAGGGCATAGAGGTTCGAGTCGCGGCAACCGAAATACACCGTGCCGTCGACCACGGCGGCCGAGGATTGGATACCGACCTGATTGTGAATGTTTGGGTCCTCGCCGGTCTTGAAGCGCCACTTCTGTTTTCCGGTGGCGGCGTCGAGCGCATAAAAATAACTGTCCCAGCTGCCGATGAATACGACACCGTCAGAGACCGCAGGGGAGGCATGGACAACGTCCCCGGCGGAAAATGTCCATCGCAGGCGGCCCGAGTCGGCTTCCAGAGCGTAGACGTTGCCGTCGCCGCTGCCGAAGTAGACCGCCCCATTCCATACCGCCGGCGACGAGAGGTAGAAATCGAAAGGATCAGGCATGGTCTCGCCGTCCGGTTGGATTCCGTGGATGTGCCTGGCGGAGAAGCGGCGTTCGCCCGCGGTCCGGAATTTCCACTTCAAGGCGCC
>PKYX01000484.1:11124-32248 GCA_003132825.1 Acidobacteriaceae bacterium | reverse complement strand
GCCTCGCGGGCCGGAGATGATCTTCGACCAGCATTTACTTCATTAAAAAGAAGGCGACCAAGCCGCCGAGAGCATCTTGCAGACCGTGAGACAACATCCCGGGGCGGAGGCTCTTGCGCCTCACTAGGGTGCTCTGCCTGTAGGTAGGACGATCGGCATCCTTGGGCACGGAACGCGCAAGCCAGGGGCATCGGAAAAATTGCCCCAGGACTGGCCTCAGGTCTCGCTAACCGCGAGATTCGAGATGCCCGGTGTGCTGTATCATATGGCCTTCTTAGTTTGCATTGGATTCTCTCACCGAGGGGCCGAAATGTTCCGCGGAGTTCGCGATCTGGCGGTTCCTGCACTGCTCGGCACAATTGTTCTTGCGACAACCACAGCGCCTTGCCAGCAGCCTTCCCCCGAGATGGTCGGGGCGGTGACCATCGTGACTGTCGTCGGCAAGAATTCCAAGCAGCCTACGGTCGTGCTTTCGAGGGACGACGTGCTCGTGTACGAGGGACAGGTGCGCAAGAGGGTGATCGCCTGGGTTCCCGCGCGCGACCAGCACAATGTTCTTCAGCTTGCCATCGTCATTGACGACGCGGATGGCAGGAGGCTCGGCCATCAACTAGAGGACCTGCGCAAGTTCGTCCTCGCGCAGTCCCCGACAACCAGCATTGGCATCTTTTATGCGTTGGGCGGCCATCTCCAAGCTGCGGCCCCGATCAATCCTGATCATCAGGCCGCAGCCAAGGCTCTCCGGCTGCCGATGGGCTCGTCCGGAGATCTAGTGAGCGTTTACGATCCCGTGATGCAGCTCATCGCAGGCTGGCCGAATACGAGCGCCCGCCGTGAGATTGTGCTGATCACGGAAGGCTACGATTTCTTGCACCACGAACGCTTCAGCCCCGATCTGCAAGCGACGGTGGACGCGGCGCAGCACGCCGGCATTTTGATACATCCCATTTTCGTCAACGCCGGACGCCTCCTCCCCGATTCCGATAGCATTGGCCGAAGCAACCTGTTCCAGATTGCCGAGGAAACGGGAGGGGCGCCGTTGCTGGGGGACATCCGCACGCCTGAAAGCTTCGCTCCCCTGCTCACGCAACTGGAAACCGCACTGAGCAATCAATACTTCCTGGTTTGGGAAACCAATCCAAGCAAGCGCAAAGGCGGAGAATTGCGTTCCTTCAAGATTCGCGTCGAACAGGAGAACGTACGCATCATTGCTCCCAAGAAGACGTTTGTTCCGTGATTCCCGACCATGACCGGGTGTCCCTGCCAGGCTCCGAAGCTGTCGGCTCCGAAAAATCGAGCCCACCGATCAATGATCAGAGTGGTGCCGCGACTGTGGAGGTCAGAGGGCCGCGGCCACCAGCAGCAGGATAAAGCTTTGGGCCAACCGGGTAAACGATTACCATTCTTGCTGTCTCCGAGGTACAATTTCGTCTGCCCCGAACCCTCAAGCCCGGCTGATGCATGGTCGCAAAACGCACTCCTCCNNCCAGCCGTTGCGAGTTCTGCCATCCTTCCGCGGTCGAGGGATACGCGCGCTCCGCCATGGCCCACTCCCTGCGCCGGGCTGGCCATGAGCCGGACGGCACCGTACAGACCCCCGACACAAAGATCGCGATCCATTCATCGCCAACCGGCTATTGGCAGCGCCTGGAGAGTGGCGGAGACACCACCAGCTATCGCATCGATTACGTGATCGGCTCCGGCAATCACGCCTCCGGGTACCTGCTCGACGTGGCGGGTCATCTGTTCCAGTCCCCGGTGGCTTACTACAAGAGCCGCCAGGCTTACGACCTGGCGCCCGGCTACGAGGGGCGACCGAATCCTGACTTCACGCGGCCCGTCACCGAGGGATGTCTGTTTTGCCATTCCGGAACCGCCTTGCCCATTCCCGACACACCGAACCAGTATCGGTCCCCCGCGTTCTCGGCGGAGGCGATCACTTGCGAACGCTGTCACGGTCCGGAGGAAAAACACCTCAGCGATCCCCGGGCCGGCACGATAGTTAATCCCGCGAAGCTTGATCCTGCCGCTCGCGACAGCATCTGTGAACAGTGTCATTTGCTGGGCGTTGGCAAAGTGCTGAATCCGGGAAAGACGTTTAGCGACTTTCGGCCGGGACAGCCTGCGGAAGACGTTTTCACCACCTACGTCGATGCCTTGCCTCCCGGTAGCGACGCCGGCAAGTTCAGGGTCATCAGCCATGTTGAGCAGCTGGCGAGGAGCGTTTGCGCTCGGATGAGCAACGGTCAGTTGTGGTGCGGGACCTGCCATGATCCCCACAACAAGCCGCTTGATCCAGTGCAGTTCTACCGCTCCAAATGCCTCTCCTGCCACACGGAAAATTTCTCGGCTTCTCATCCCGGCAAGGACAGCAATTGCATCGGCTGTCACATGCCGCGACGCGACGCCAAGGATGGGGGACACACGGCCTTCACCGACCACAGAATTCAGCGCCGCCCCGAGCCACAGCCGGATCTCCCTGCCAATGTCGACATTGCGGCGTGGCGTGAGCCCGCACCTGAGATGCAAAAGCGCAATCTCGGAATCGCCTACGTCAATGCCGGTATGGAACGGCGTTCCGGGCCATTTCTCGTCCGAGGCTATCGCATGCTGACGGAAGTGCAAAATCAATTTTCCGCAGACAGCCAGGTCTTCACCTCCATGGGCAACGCTCTGCTCTTGGGAAAACAAACATCGGAGGCCGAATTAGCTTTCGAGCGTGCCCTCCAGCTGCACCCAAACTCAGTGACCGAAGAGACCAACTCAGCAGCGGCATACTTGCAGGCTGGCGATGTCGATAGCGCCGTTTCCCATTTGGAGCGGGCGGTTTCCTTCGATTCCTTGTACCTGCCGTCCGACGTGCCTCTGATTGCTCTCTATAAGCAGCAGGGAAACATGAACAAGGCGGCCGAGCTCTCCGCCAAAGTCACCGCTGCGGTGAACAACCAACCTCTTGCGGACAAAACCGCGCAGGCTCCTCCCGCTGGCTCGTCCCAAACGGCCGAGGCGGCGTTCAAGAACATCCGGGTGCTCAAGGTTATTTCCTCTGACCAACTGATTCCAGCGATGCGGTTCGTTAGCGCGTCGCTAGGAGTGGAATGCGGCTATTGCCACGTGGAAGGCCATTTCGACAAAGATGACAAGAAACCGAAACAGACCGCGCGCGAGATGATGCGAATGATGTTGGCGATAGACAAAGACAGTTTCGAGGGCAATCGGGAAGTGACCTGCTACTCCTGCCATAGAGGTTCGCCTAAACCGAAGGGCATTCCGGTCATTGGCAGCGAGATGGAGCCAAACCACGAAATGGCCCAAGCCGTGCCTGGGGCCGAAAAGCTTCCCACTAACGTGCCTACCGCCGACCAACTGATCGATACCTACATTCAGGCGCTCGGTGGCGCGGATGCCATCGAGAAAATCACCACTCGCGAGGCGACCGGCACGGCAAGTTCAGGCGGGAAATCTCTCAGCATCGAGGTCTATGACCGAGATCCGGACCAGCAGGCTTTGATCCTACACCGGCAGGCTGGCGACACCTTCACCGTGTTCGATGGCCATGAAGGTTGGTCCACTATATCGGGCCGTCCTGCGCGAGAAATGCAAGGTGCGGACCTTGATGCCGCGCAAATGGACGCGGATCTCCATTTCGCCCTGCATATCAAGCAGGAGTTTGCGGAGCTGCGTGTGGAATATCCGGAAAAGATTGGTAACCGCGAGGCGTACGTCGTTCTCGGAACGAAGCAGGGGCAGCCACCTGTGAAGTTTTATTTCGACGAACAGTCAGGACTGCTTTTGCGACTCGTGCGTTACGCGGAGTCGCCGCTCGGTCGCAACCCCACTCAAATAGACTACGGCGACTACCGGGAAACCGACGGCGTGGAGATCCCGTTCCGTTGGACGGTTGCTCAACCCGATGCGAGTTCGACTATCCAACTGGAGCAGGTACAGCAGAATGTTCCGATCAATGATTCCAGGTTCGCCAAGCCGGGGTCATAGGCGGCAAGGTCAAAGCCTCGGCACTGAACTCAGCTCCGTATATAACGCGACCAAACCTGCATGGTGGTGGGCTGCCTGTTTGCCCATGCATAGTACGGAATCATGGTCAGCTTCGCGGGCCGGCTCTTCTGGGGCGTAGAACTCACCGGCGTATAGAGCCCTTCATCGGCAGAAGAAGTCTCATGCGCTGCCCCGTTATGATGCACTACGACCACACCCTCCAGGAGCTTAGCGTCATATTCGTTCTGGAATTCTTTCCCCTCCTGAGCGCTGATGCGGATCAAAACATCGGAGAGCGCGGTACCGTTCTCCTGATCCAGTCCCTCCATGCAGTAAATCATCGGTCCGCGGCTTACCGCGACGCGCGCCGTGTCCTCGGAGACGCGAGGGTTGGCCGCAACGAGCTGCGTAGTTATCGGGAAGCTCAAGGTCACAACGTCGCCTGGCTTCCAATGGCGCTGAATGGGTAAGTATTGTCCGGCTTGCGCTCCCTCGACCGTTCTTCCGTTGACAGCCACCCTGGCGTTGGCGGACCAGCCGGGAATTCTGACGTAGAAAGTAAAATCCTTCGCCTGCGCCGGGTTCAATGTCAGCTTTACATCCCCACCCCACGGATAATTCGTCTTCTGCTGAATCTTGAGCGGCGTTCCATCCTCCAGATGCCAATCGAGAACCGAGTTGTCGTAAAGATGCACGTACATGCCGTCTTTGCTGGTGCTGTAGAAATAGCCCGGTAGCGAGCCGAATGTACGCTCCAGGTTCGGCGGGCAGCAGGTGGTGTCATACCAGGGATTGCGGATGTTGGGGCCACGGAATTGGTCGTAACCAGCCGGATCGAAGGCCAGCGGATTGCGATAGCAATAAGTTGTTCCATCAAGCGACATGCCGGAGTTGATGCCGTTATAGAGGGCCCGTTCGATTACATCGGTAAAACGCGCTTCTCCACTTGCGGCCAGCATACGCCAGTTCCACATCATGTTGCCGATGGCGGCGCAACTTTCGCCGTAGGCCTGCGCATTGGGCAGCTCATACGGTTCCCCAAAAGCTTCCCCTTGAGCGCGGGCCCCCACTCCTCCCGTGATGTACATCTGCCGTTTGCTGAGGTCCTCCCAAAGCACATTGAGCGTCTTCCAATATGCCGGATCTCCGGTTTCGAGGTAATAGTCCGTAGCGCCGCAACACGCGTACATGGCGCGGACCGCGTGGCCTTCGAGCTTGGTGCGAGTGGTAAATGGAATCCCGCAGAACATGTAGACGATCGCTCGCGGCTGGAGAGTCGCGCGTTCGTCTCCATGCAGAATGTATCCCGCCAGATCGACATACTGGTGCTTGCCCGTGGTGCGATAGAGCTCGATCAGCGACATCTCGATTTCCGGATGGCCGGAAATGATGGGCTTCTGGTTCGCTCCGGGACCATAGTTGGGAATCACGAAATTATCCAAGAACTTCATCCCGGCGTTCATCAGAGTGGGGTCGCCGGTGGCGCGGTAGTATGCGATCGCCCCTTGCAGCATGTGGCCGAGGCAGTACATCTCGTGGCCCACTTCTTGTTCGTGAGGTTGCATCCGCAGCGGAACCCGGTCGTTCTGATAGTAAGTATTCAGGTATCCATTTGGCTCTTGAATGGCCACCACTTCACGAATCATCGAGTCGGTCACGCTACGCAACTCAGGCCGATCACCCGACTGCAAGGCCCATCCCACGGCTTCAGTCCACTTGTAAATATCGGAATCGGAATAATACGGACCCTTTTGAGGAGCCGAGCTCTTACCCACCAGGCGGCGGAAGTTATCCATGCGGCCATGGTCCTCAAGTTCGACCCGCATGGAGGGGATGCTGCTCTCGATGTTGGTCTTGCGACGCTTTGACCAGAAGCCTTCCTCGATCGTGACGGCGCGAACCGGGACGGTATGCAGCTTCGCGTAGGGCGAATTCGCCAGGTTCAGCACTCCTTGGTCCTGCCAGGGCGATATCGAGCCTGCAGCGACCTCGGTCTCAAACGAAACCGCCTTCCCTAAACCCAATGCCGGTTCGCCGAACGCGAACGAAAGCGCCGGACGCGCCAGAAGCGAGGCCGCGGTGGAAGTTACCGCTGTGGAGAGAAAACGACGGCGGGAGACATCGTGGTCAGAACCCATAAATCACCTCGTACGATTCTCTGTGGCTACTAGGTGGACACAAACAAGGGCGGCTAATTGGATCCGCGCCCACGTAGAAAGGAAATCCGCACATTGCAGAAACCTCAGAACCTTCCAGGAACAGCTAAATAGAAACAAGCGCCGAATGAGGCCAAGCCTTTCGCACTAGCTAGCTAGCTTAGCTAGGCAAACGTTTACCCGCGATTACTGCAAAACCAACTGAGCCTAACGGATACTCGGTTCGGGCGCATGGTACAGATGTACTACGTGTTCACGTTTGACCTTGCATTTGAGAGTTCTGCGGATCGCCGAGAAGCCGCCGTCTCGCTGGGCTGCGCACAAGCTGAACCTAGCCCTCGCGCTGGAAAGATGTCAAGCAACACTGGCTCAAAGGGCCGCAGTTCAGGGGTCAAATTGTGGGAGAACCGAAGGCCTTCTGCCAGGCGGTTCCGGGAACGATACCGCTTCCTTCTTTCAGTACCAAAAGTTGATTAGCCGCGACCGCCTTGAACTTTTCTTCGAGGCCGTTTGGCCAGCGAACTTCAATATCGGCGATCTTTTCCGGCCCTAGGCCGAAGTGCAACCGCGTGTCGTTGACCGAATAAAAACTAGATTGGCTCAGCACCTCTTGGACTTGAACCTTACGTCCGTAGCGCACCAGCACGCGAGCTCCGATCGCGCTGCGATTCGATTTTGTGCCCATTAACTTGAGCTTGAGCCAGTGGTGCGAGCCGCGGAGGTCATTGCGCAGCAGCGAAGGGGGCTCGTTGAGATTGACTACCAGAATGTCCAGATCTCCATCATTGTCGAAGTCACCGAAGGCGCATCCCCGACTGCAATGCTCGGCGGCGACGCCCGGGCCGGCTTCCTGCATAAGTTCTTCGAAAGTTCCATTCCCTAGATTGCGAAACACCGCGCGGGGGGTCAGGTTCGGATAGTTGGGTAGCTTCGCCTCAACCTGCGGATACACTGAGCCGGTGACCATAAAAAGATCGGGCCAGCCGTCGTTATCGAGATCAACCATCCCGGCGCCCCAGCAGATGTAATGAGTTTCCACGCCAATTTTGGCGGCTAGAGTCACATCGTCAAAGTTTCCCTTGCCATCATTGCGATAGAGACCATTGGTATCGTCGGCAAAATGGGTCTTGAATAAGTCGAGCGCGCCGTCCAGGTTGTAGTCGCCGACTCCAATTCCCATGCCTGCCTGTTCCATGCCGTCTTCACTGAGCGCGACGCCGCGCACGACACCTTCCTCGCGAAAAGTGCCGTCATGGTTGTTCATTAACAGCAGGCTAGGAGTGGAATCGCATGCCACGTAAACATCGGGCCAGCCATCGTTGTCGAAATCGGCGGCGACGACGGTCATGCCGTAGCTCTCACGCAGGTTGGAGATGCCGGCCTGCTGGCTTACGTCGGTAAAGGTTCCATCGCCGTTGTTCCGGTAGAGAGAATGGTAGCCCGTAGGCAGCCCGCGTGGGCCGCACTCCACCGGCACTCCCTTCCAGTTGCAGTTACTGTTTGCACCGGGCTTGGGGATATGCGCCAGATCGAACTGTAGGTAGTTGGAGACAAACAGATCAAGATAGCCGTCTCGGTTGTAGTCGAAAAACGTGCAGCCTGCGCCCCAGCGTGGGACTTCGTTCGACAGACCCGCCTGTTTGGTTACGTCGGTGAAAGTCCCGTCGCCATTGTTGCGATACAGCTTGTTTTGCCCGAAGTAGGTGCAAAACAAATCTTCGGAACCATCATTATTGTAATCGCCGACGCAGACGCCACTCGCCCAACCGACGTCCCGAAGACCTGCTCTTTCGGTGACATCGGTGAAAGTGCCATCGCGATTGTTCTTGTAAAGGCGATTACTTGCCTCAGGGGGCGCCCCAGTCAGGCGGGTGCCGCTGAGCAGAAAAATGTCCATCCAGCCATCGCTGTCGTAGTCGAAAAAGGCGCAACCGCAACCGACTGACTCCAGTATGTAGTCCGAGTTGTGGGGCTCTCCATAAATCACCGGGAAGGTCAGTCCTGCCGCGCGCGCAACATCCACGAAGTGGGCGTCAAACGGACGCCCGGAAGGGAGAGGCTTCGCCTGCGGCTTTACGGCGCGAGAGGCCACTCCCTGGGCCGCCATCTTGGCAGCCGAAGCTAGCAGGGAGGTTAAGACGAATGAGCGACGGGTGATTTTCATCCGAGAATATGAAAAGCTTAGCAGGATCATTCTAGTCTGTTTTGAGTAAACGATTACGCCCGATCATGCCTTACAATGTCCTCCTCGATAGGACGCTACTTCTTGCGCTGCCGGTAAAGACAGGTAACGGAAATCGAGCATATTCTGCAGCAGTCCGCGGCTTAGCCTATGAATCGTTACAATCGAAGGGATGCTCTGAAAGCGATGGGTGCCGCCTCGGCGGCGTTCCTCCTGCCTCGTGGCGCAACAGCGACAGAGCCGCTCTGGCGGATTGCGGGCCAAGACGTCGAGATTCAAATTGCACCGGCGAGCGCACACACGTTCCGGTTGAGCATTCTTCCGATTCATGCGGGGCGAGTTGCTCCCGTTCCTATGGATGGATCGCTGGTGCAGGCGTCTTGGGGCACCCCCGTGCTGAGACTGCGCGGCAATTCGCTTGCGGGCGCGGCCAGATGCGGACAATTGAACGTGGCGGTTACTCCCAGTCCGCTGACCTTCACAATTACAACATCGAATAGCGAAGCGCTCCAACGTCTCACCGTGGATGAAAAGAGCGGCGTGGTCGCATTTGAAACCGGAGACTCACCCCTGCTGGGACTGGGTCAGGGAGGGCCACAGTTCGACCGCCGCGGATCCATCGAGGCCATGCGCAATGGTCAAGGCGGCTATCAATTGGCGACACACGGGGCACGCGTGGCTGTTCCCTGGATCATCAGCGCGTCCGGCTGGGCGATGTTTATCCACCAGCCATTCGGGACATTCGACTTTACTGGTGCGGAAAGCAAATTCCTTCCTGCCGAGCCGGAACAGGCATTGCCGCTAGACATATTCTTTGTCGGTTCGCGCGAACCAAAGATCATCATGTCCGAATACGCCCGCCTGACGGGTCATGCGGAGATGCCGCCGCTGTGGAGTTTCGGTTATCAGCAATCCCATCGGACCCTCGCGAGCCGGGAAGAGGTTCTGGCGGAAGCGAAGACATTCCGAGAGAAGAAATTGCCGTGCGACGCGCTGATCTATCTCGGCACCGGTTTCTGTCCTTCGGGATGGAATACGGCGAATGGCTCGTTTGATTGGAATTCGAGGGTATTTCCCGACCCCAAGCATATTCTGGATGAACTTCACCTGGATCATTTCAAAGTCGTGCTCCACGCCGTCATTCTTTCCGACGAACTTCGCGGCAGCGCGCATGAGCCATGCACTTCCGAACGATTCGACGAAGCAGAAGTCGGTTGCTATTGGGATGCACATCGCAAAGACTTCGCCGAGGGCGTCGATGGCTGGTGGCCGGATGAAGGTGATCCACTCGACATCAAGTCGCGACTGCTGCGCAATCGGATGTACTGGGAAGGCCCGCAGGTCGACCGTGCCAATGAGCGCCCGTATGCGCTGCATCGCAATGGCTATGCCGGCATGCAGCGGTACGCGTCGTTTTTGTGGTCGGGCGATGTGTTTTCGACCTGGGAAACGCTCAAGACTCACGTTCCTCTGGCGCTCAACACCGCCCTCACTGGAATTCCATACTGGGGAACCGACATTGGCGGGTTTGTGCCGACGCAAGAGTTTACTTCTGAGCTATACCTGCGATGGTTTCAGTTCGGGGCGTTCTGTCCTCTGTTTCGCTGCCACGGCCGTGCCTGGAAGCTTCGCCTCCCTTGGGGATGGAACACCGGCGACACTGGCCCGAAGGAAATGGGCTCCTACAATGCAGTTGCCCTGCCCAATCCCAGCCAATTGCATGACGCCCGTGTCGAGCCGATTTGCCGCAAGTACCTTGAACTCCGCTATCGAATGCTTGTCTATCTCTACAGCGCGGTTCACGAGTGCACCACGACCGGCATGCCGATCATGCGCTCGCTGTGGCTGCACTATCCGGATGATCCTAACGCGGTTGCGCGCGGGGATGAATTTCTATGGGGTAGAGACGTTCTGGTAGCGCCGGTGGTTGAGCAGGGAGCGACCTCGCGCCGCGTCTATCTTCCGAAGGGCTATTGGTGGGACTTCTGGACCGGGGATCGCATCGAGGGCAGCCGAGAGGTCACACGCGCGGTCGATCTGGAAACGATCCCCCTCTACATTCGGGCTGGCGCCATCCTCCCCCTCGGCCCGGTAAAGCAATATGCCGAGGAAACGGTTGACCAGCCCCTATCTGTTTCCATCTATCCTGGTTCGGATGGTTCGTTCTTGCTCTACGAAGATGACGGCAAATCGTTCGACTACCGAAAGGGTGAATGGATGGGAACACAAATGGACTGGAATAACGCACGCCGCGTGTTGACCCTGCGCCTAGCCAAGGGCTCTCGCATGCTGCCGCCCGGGCGGCGGAGGATCCAGGTGAAGCTCGAGGAGGCTGTTCGCGCCACAGAATTCGACGGTCACAAAATCGAAGTAGCGTTTTGAGTAAAGGCGTACTGCGACCTAGGTCATGATGCAGCCCAGAGCTATAATCCTTTTGCTTGTTTTGACGTTTTCTCTTCCAGGACTCGGACAGAACGCTTTCAATGCCAGCCCAACCGAGGCCATCCAGTCCGCGTTGCGGGCACACGACTTCGCGCAGGCGTTGCAGTTGGCTACTTCCGGGGTGCAGCAATCCCCCCGCGATGCCAAGCTCTGGACACTGCAGGGCATTGCCTTCTCAGGTCTCGGCAAAGACCATGAAGCGCTGACGGCATATGACAAGGCGCTGAATATCTCTCCGGACTATCTTCCCGCCCTCGAAGGTGCGGCCGAACTGGAATACAAGGTGGGTAGCCCGCATGCCATTCCGCTCCTGAACCGCATTCTCCACCAAATGCCGAACGATCCCACCAGTCACGCCATGCTCGCGGTTCTGGCTTACAAGCAACATGATTGTGCGACCGCGGTGAAGCATTTTGTGCAGAGCACCCAACTCATCGCCGTGCAACCCGCAGCCCTGGCGGAGTACGGTTCCTGCCTGATGGATTTGGACCGGGCACATGATGCGATCCCCGTGTTTCAGCAACTCGTTGCGCAGTTTCCCGAGAATCCTCACGCGCGCTGGAATCTAGCCGATGCGCAGGTGGCGGCTCACCTGGGGAAAGAGGCGGTGGAAACTCTTGAGCCGTTGCTCGAAGTCAAACCACCCGATTCCGACACGCTGGACCTGGCGTCGTCAGCCTATGAAGAGGAAGGCAACACGCCGAAGGCGGTGGAGTTGCTTCATCAGGCCATCGTCACCAATCCCAAGAAGACCAGGTACTATCTCGACTTCGCCACATTGTCATTCAATCACCAGTCTTTTCAGGTCGGCATTGACATGGTGAATGTGGGACTGAAGGAGTCACCGAAGGCGGCTCCCCTCTACATCGCGCGTGGCATTCTATACATTCAACTGGCGCAGTATGACAAAGGCGAGGCTGATTTCCAGACCGCCATGCACCTCGATCCTAGCCAAGCCTCCGGGGCAGTTGCAGAAGGAATGGCGCAGATACAACACAGTAACCTCGACCAAGCGCTGGCCACGGTCAATGCCCAGATGAAAAGCCACAGTCAGGACGCGTTTCTGTATTACTTGAAGGCTCAAATCCTGGTCCAGCAGGGTGCGCCAGCCGGCAGCGCGAGGTTTAAGGAGGCGGTTGTAACGGCTACGCGAGCCACGCAGCTCAATCCCAGCTTCGTTCTCCCGCGGGACATTCTCAGCAAGCTCTATCTGAAATCCGGTCATCTGGATCTCGCTATCGAGCAGTGTCGGCTGGNNCAGGCGCTGCGGCAGAGTGGAAAAGGCTCGACGACAGAGATGGCGGAGTTGGAAAAGCGGTTGGGGGATCTTCTCGCACAATCGAGAGGCCAGGAAGGATCAGCCAACAGATACAAGCTTTATGAGCCAGGAGCCTCCGAGAGCAAGGAAGCAACCCCACCACAATGATTGCCGTCGAGTGGGGTGCGGTGTTCTCAGTCGACCAGTTTGTACCGATAGCGGTCCTTGTCTTTCTTCAGTGCTTGCTCACGAAGCTGGGCGAGCCGCTTCAGCAAGTCCGGGATCTCGCCTTCATGTCCGGTTTTCCGGAGCGCCTGAATCAGGTGATATAGCACGGTTTGATCCGTCGGATCGATTTCGAGCGATTTGCGGCACTGTTCGACCGCGTCTTGATCGCGTCCCGCTTCCAGGTCCAGTTTCCCTAGAACGCCCCGTGCGACGGCCAGCGTGGGCTGCAACGCCACCGCTTTCCGCGCGGACCGCATCGCCAGTTGAAAGGCAGGTGTGTCCGGGCCTGGGTGTTTCGCGGCAAGGATGTCAGCCTGCAGGTAAAGCATAAAAGCGTCATCCGGCTTCCGTGCCAAGGATGCCTGCACCTTGGCCAGTGCACGATCGAAATCGTTCTCCTGCTCCGCCGCTATTCCCTGCGCCGCAGCAGTAATGGACTGGTTGGGATCCAATTCGTAGGCTTTCTCGAAATCAGCCTCCCCTTTGTCGTACTGGCTCAATTGGACGTAGAGAATACCACGCGCAAAATAGAGGGGCGCTGCTTCCGGCTGCAGGAGTAGACCATCGTTGATAACGTCGATCCCCACTTGATACGATCCGTGAGTAAAAGAGATGCTGGCGAAGTCCTGGTAAAGACTCACATTCCGCGGGTCGAGCAAAATCGCCTGCTGCAAAGTACTGACCGCTCGTGCCGTGTCTTTTGTGGCCTCGTAGGCGGTGGATGCCAGTTCGAGCGTCCCGACATCCGGATTGGCTGCCTGCAATAGCGGCCCCAGAGTAGCCAGGGCATCCGTCGGTTGGTTGGCCATGAGTTGGATTGCTGCCAGTAGGTGACGCTCCTTCTCATCGTCCGGGTTGAGAGCCACCGTGCGCTCGAAGACTTTTGCCGCCTGATCGTATCGTTTGAGCTTCCCCAGGCAGACGACGTAGGCATGCAGCGCACTGGGCTGGGAGTCGAACAACTGCCCAGCCTTTTCAAAATGAGGGGCCGCAGCGCCGCAGTTTCCTTGCTGGTATTCAAGCACCGCGAGCATGGCATGGCTGGTCGCATCTGCGGGGCGCAAGCGCAGCACATGCTCGATGAGGGGAATCGCCGCAGGACTCCCGCGTTCATACTCGATTTGGGCCGCGTCCTCCAGGGCAGGAAGATAGTCAGGAGAGATCTTTAGCGCGCTACGAAACGAAGCCAGTGCTTCCTTCGCATGCCCTTCTCCCGCAAACGCCGTCCCCTGCATTGTCCAGAGCTGCGAATCGTTGGGAGACCGCATCAGCGCAGGACGAAGCAGTTCCAGCGCCATGTCGAACTGCTTGCTCTGCAGTGCTGCGGCGATCGCTCCGAACTGATCTCCCACGCCTTGGGCCGATGCCCAGGAAAGAACCAAAAGCAAGGAAAAGACAGGCGTGAGAGGAAGACAAATGTTGCGCATCACTCGCATCTCTGCCATCGCCAGATCTCGCTCTGCCCTACTACTGCGTTTATACTTCATAACCTGCCGGCGACCAAGCAGTCGTTCTCCGTCCCGCATCCGAATGGGAGTTCGCGGCCCGTCCCCGAAGGGCGTCTGTCTTGCCATTCGGAAACCGCCTATTCTCGTCATCGCCAGATTATTCTTCCCAATTATTGTCTTCGTACGCTCCCCGGTGACATGGCGTTTCGCAAGGGCGCCAGTCGGCCTTACGCATCCCGTGCCCCGACCTCGCGGCGGTTGAACAGCAAAAAGCCGGCCCGCTTCGGATGAAGTGGGCCGGCTCTCCTTTTCTGCTTGTCGCAGGCTAGAACGAAATCTTGCCTCCCACTTGCCAGAATCTGGGCAGGTGTGATCCCGTAGCTAGTCCGAAATTTCCATCGGTAAAATTGTTATCGATGTTCGTCAGGTTTGCCCGGTTGAAGATATTGAAGAATTCAAACCGGAGTTCGAAATTGATCCTTTCGGTGAGATGGGTGTCCTTGTAGAAGTTGAGGTCCGTATCGAAATAGTTGGGCTGCCGGAACTGTCCCACCTTCTCGTTCCCCTCGTCGCCGAAAGTAGGAACGGCGAAGTCGGCCTTGGGGATGGCTCCGGTCGTGAGGAAAGCGGTCCTAGAAGTGCTCTCGCTGTAAGCGAGCGCGTTCGGGTAATCGGGATTGGTGCCAAAAGGCGCCCCATCCGCGTTGTAGTCCCCGCTGTTGGGACCATACCCTACGGCCGGGTTCCCGGGCGCTGGGCAAGGGCCAGCGTTGGCGCAAACCGGTTGGTAGGAATTGTTCGCTTGGACGGTGAGGGGCTCGCCAGACTGGAAAATGGTGGTACCGCTAACTCCCCACCCGCCGGTCAGTAGGNNGGCCGAGGGCGCCTGTCCCACCATTTAGGCCTTTCAGCGAGTAGTTGAAGGTGGCCGAGAGGCGGTTCGGCACATCCCAGGCCGATGGCCCGTAATACGCCTGAGGATCAAAAGGGTTGGGGTAAGCTCCCGCGTCATCCTCGGAGCGGGAACGCGTGTAGGAGACATCCACGAAGCCACGCGAAAAGTGTCCTTTCAGATCGACGAACACCCCTTCGTAATTAGAAACCCGGTCGTTGGCGGTGAAGGTAATGGCACCGAAGCTGGGATTGAGTCGGGTCAGATTACCATTGCTGGTGTTGTGGATGATGTAATCGTCATTCAAAACGTTGATGTCGGCGCCATACGAGACACCGCCAGTATTGTTGCCCTCACTTGCGATATCGTAGGTGTGGGAGCCGGAATAACCAATGCTGGCCGCGAGGTTATTGGTAAGCTTCCGTTCCACCGTCAAAGACCAAACATCCGATTGTGGGGACTTTAGGAGCGGATTGATGCCGGCAATGTTGGGACTGGCACCGGGCAGACCTCCTTGTGCGTTAAGGCCGCCCTGGAAAGTCGGGAAGGTGAATCCAAAAGGCGGCGTGTTTGAAGTCCCTAGAGCGAAAATAGGCCCTTGCGCAGTGGCCGTCCCCCCTGGGATAAAGCTCGGTGCAACCTCTCCTGGGGGGTTGCCGCGAAATTCTTCCTGCACGTTCGCGTTGGTGAGCCAATTGTCATAGATTCCCCCTCCACCGCGAATCGCCCAGNNTCGACACTCTGGCCCATCACGACCCAGTCGTGATAGACGCCAACTCCACCGCGCACGACCCAGTCGCCGTGTTTGGTCGGATCCCAGGCGAAACCGATGCGGGGACTGAGCAAGCCGTCGACCGAGTGCAGCAGTGCATTGTGGGTTGGCTTGGCATAGCCATTCGCAATTTGCTCCGCTGTAGTCGAGCCTGTGCCATAGTAAAAGTTTCCAAAAACCGTCGTTGCACTCTTGGAGTACGGGTTTCCGCTGTCGTCATATCGCAGACCCAAGGTCAGAGTCAGATTCTTCCGCGCCTTCCAGGTATCTTCCGCAAACAGCCCAAAGGTTCTCGAAGCGGCATCCCAACTCGCGTTCTCCTGCGTACCGGTCTGGGGATTGTAAAACACTCCTCCCTCGTTGTTGGGAGCATCCTGGGCCAAAGCCAAGATATTGTTGAAGCCGATCGACGGGGTTGACCAGGGACCCTGGAAATTCTCGACATCGTCCCCATACCAGCCTTCATAACCAAACTTCAGGGTATGGGTGCCTTGGACGTGGGTGAGGACATCGCGCCAGTGATAGTTGTGCTGAATGAAGTCTCCCTGCGCGAAGCCCGCTCCCAATTGTTCGCTGATGCCTGCGCTGATGTTGGGGACCGTGTAGTCCTTTTCTCCAGTGGCAAGTTTTCCCTCCACCCGGCTTTGACCGGCGCTGGCGTCATTCAGCGTGGTTGGAGAGAAGGTGTGCGTATAGGACACCTGGCCCGCCACTTCCCAGGTAGGGTCGAGGCTCGAGAATTGCGGCGTCGCCGACGCCGCTCCGGTGGTTAGCAAGGTCCGGTAAAGGCTCGCATAGATCCGGTCGTTCTTGAATTGCTGGTCGATGCGGCCAAAATACTGTGTTCCGTTGCGTACGGCCGTAGCGCTGAAATTACCGATGTCGGTCATGGGCAACGCGCAAGGGATGAAATCCGTTGCCGCGGTGTTGCAACCGTTCGCACCGGTACCCAGAACCTGTTGCGCTGTCTGGTTGACGGTTACGCCGGACAAACCGACCGGCAGGTACGTGGTGAGGACGTGGGTTCCCACCGTCCCCGCTAACGCTGGCGTTCCCTGAATAAAGGTTAGGAACGCGGTGTCTGGAAACGTAATCTGGCTTCCGGCGGGATTCGTTGAGCGTTTTGGCTCAGCGGCAAAGTAGAAGAATAACCCCTTATGCGGAATGACCGGACCACCGACCGCAAACGAAAAGTCGTTTTGATGAAAGGGCTTATAGGGACCCTGGAAGTGCTGTTGCGCGAACATCTTCTGATAGAAGAAATAATCCGCCGCTGAACCGTGGAACTGGTCGGTGCCGGATCTGGTGGTGAACGCCGTTACGAGCCCGGCTGCGCGGCTATGCTCCACCGAAAACGTGTTGACTTGAACGCTGGTTTCCTGAATCGAGTCAGGAGTTGGAGTCAGATTCAAAACGCCCTGGCGAATGCCGCTGGTCACGTCGAGGCCGTCCACAACATACTGATTATTGTCCGACCCCTGGCCATTGGCGCTCGCGTCAACCGCCTCTTCTGTCGCGAAGTTGTCGATTCCGGATGCGGGAGTGCCAATAAGGTTGCCGGTTCCCAATCCGGATACCCCTGGAGCCATCGTCACCAGCGTCACCAGGTTGCGGCCGATGACAGGCAGCTGCGCCACCGCTTGATTCTGGAGAGTCATTTGAGTGCGGCTGTCGGAAGTATCGACCACCGGGGCTTCCGAGGTAACCGTAATGGCCTCGGTGACCGAGCCGACCTTCAGGGTGATCGGAACATTCAATTTCTGCTCGGTCAGAACCGTAATGTCGACTTCAGATTTTCGGAAGCCGCTCATTTCCGCCGTGACTTTGTAGCCACCCGGTGCGACACTCTCGAAGTCGTAATTGCCGGCGCCATCGGTAGTTGTGGTGCGAGAGATGTTTGTGGCGACGTCCACAAGGGCGACCGTGGCTTTCGCGACCCCAGCTCCACTTGGATCTTGCACCGCGCCTTGCACGCTGCCGCTGAATTGGGCGCTGCAGAGGCTCACGCCGAAAATTGCGAACGCCAGCACTAGACCGGCACGAACCGAAGTAGAGAGACTCATGCGCATATCGGATCACCTTTCTGTACGACTGGCCGATTCCTTGGGGGATCGGACTCAGGCTGCTCATCTGTTGCCAACCATCAAATACTGTTACGCCTACCACTGGAAATCCGGCGCCGCCGCTGGGCGCGTTCAGAAAGCTGAATACGTGCCGTTGACCTCACCCCGGCGCGAAATGGATCTTGCTTTGTCCGATCGCATCGCTTAATCTTGCCTTGAAGCTGCGCGAACCCTGGTTAAGACCAGTCAATGTCTCCTTGCCGTGCAGAAGCCCTGCGCGAGCAAACGTTTACCGGGCAGGTTTCAAAGCGCAGTGAGGTTAACGGATTCTCAGTTGGCGCGCATGGTACAAATGTACTAGTAGGCACTCGTGAAGAGTTTTGGCGGATTTTAACCAGATTCGCCGTCTCGCGCGCAGCTGAGTGAATGCAATCAAGAGCGCGAGCTCATCACAGGTATGTCATCCCCGCTTCGATTCTCAAGACGCAGCAAAACTCTTCTCGTTTGGCTTCCGTTCTGCTTCTTTTTGTCAGCATGCAGCCGTACTTCTAACACCATCGCAGTCATCCCGCGTGCCTGCGGAACCGTACTCTGGGAACCCGAACACGCCGGGGCCGCGCACGTAGCCCGGCGCAAGGGCATGAATCTATATTGGAACGCCCCGACGCGTGAGGATGACGTGGCCGGGCAGATCGATCTTCTCGAAAAGGTTGTGTCCAGAGGCTATGCCGGAATTATCATCACCCCCGATGAGACGCTGCCGTTGCGATCCCCCATCCGTCGTATCGTTTCACGGGGCCTTCCCATTGTGGTTGTCGGAACCAATCTGGGTATCGCCCCCACCGCAAAACTGGCCTACGTCCTGAATGATGATGTGGCCGGCGGTCAGATGGCTGCACGCCGCCTGGGTAAGATCCTGCATGGACAAGGCGCGATCGCCATTCTTGGAATCAACCCTCAGCTCACCGGCATCACCGCACGAGAACGCAGCTTCGAGAGCACGTTAGAGCGGGAATATCCCGAGATACGGGTAGTGGTGCGCAGGCTCGGATACTACAGCGTTGCCCAGGAACAGCAGGTGGCGGAGGATATTCTCAATCGCGGTCAGGCGGTCGATGCCATTGTGGCCCTGTCCCACAGCTCGACCACCGGGGCTTTTTACGCCTTGGTCGAGTTCGACAAGACTCGGACCATTAAACTCGTCGGCTTTGACCAGGATTTGATGCCGCCGATTAGAACCGGCGCTATCGACTCCGTCGTCATGCAATGCACTTACGACATGGGCCGCACCGCGATGGAAATCATGGACGGGCAAGTTCACGGCCGAGCGGTTCCGGGCATCAGTGTGCTTCCTCCCATACTGATGACAGGTGAGAACATCGATTCTCCCGAAATCCGCAGGCAATTGTTGGCTAATTGGTGGGCGACCCAATGACTCAGCGGTCCCAATCAAGAGCCGCCTGGTTCATCGGCTTTGTAGTTTCCATAGCTCTTATCGCGACAGCGCTTTCCGTTCGCTGGCATTGGCACAGAACATCGCGGCAGCCGCTCTATCACGATTCCTTTCGTCTTGACCGGCAAGACGACTGGCAGCCCTTCGGCGGCGCCTGGGAGACCGTCGATGGCGCCATGCGCAACAACTCCGACGAGCGCGGCGCCAAGCTGATGAATGGCGACACTCGTTTGAGAGACTATCTCATCGAAGCCGACGTTCAGCTCCTGGGGCAAACCGGGGATGGCGGTCTCATTATTCGGGCCACTAACGAGGAAGAAGGCGTGGACGCCTATGACGGCTACTATGCAGGACTGCGCGATCTTGACAACACGCTCATCTTGGGCCGTGCCGGCTACGGATGGATCGAATATCAGGCAAATCGAGTCACGCCTCGGGTTTATGCGCAGCAGTGGTATCACCTCAAGCTGCTGGCGTACGGATGCAACATCGTGGCCGCCGCAATCTCACCTTCCGGACAGACCACGATTGACGCGATACGGCAGCCCGATTGTATTCAGTCGGGCCGCTTTGGTCTCAAGTCCTATCAAACCGGGGGGCTCTGGCGAAACGTGCAGGTACGGGCGGCGACCCACCAAGACCTATTGAACATGACAGCAGGCATGACAATACCGCTCGCGGATCCCTTCCTGATGGTCGGACCGACGGGGCGACCGCGCAGGGATTCGGATCCGGTACCCGGCGGGAGCGACGCGGAGGATCAATATTTGGAGCCTTTGTATCTCGATATGCGAGAGCATCATGTTGATCCCGACGGACAGCCGATTGCCAATCTCCGGGCACTGGCGCCCGACCAACCCGCGCGCGTTACGATTCAGGGGGTCGTGACTCTTACCTTTCCTACGCTGTTCGTTGAGGATTCTACCGGAGGATTGGCAATTCAGAATTTTCGGGCCCAAACTCCTCCCCAGATTGGCGATCAGGTAGAGGCCAAAGGGAATGCAGAGCTACACGATTTCAGCTCCGTCTTGAAAGATGCCGAAGTTCATATCCTGTGGTCGCACGCTCCCATTCACTCCATGGGCGTGACGGCCTCGCAGGCCGCCACGGGTTCCTTTGACGCCCAGTACATTGAAATCGAAGGTCATCTGGAAAATAAGGAGGAAGGCCCCAACCACACCATGGTATTGGATCTGGCGGAAGACAATCAGTCATTCCGCGCAATCGCCAATGCCACGAGTGGCTCGGAGTCCTTCCGGGGAATCAAGAATAAGAGCCGCCTCAGACTGCGGGGAATCTGCGTGGTGGATTCGGCCTATACCCACGACATTACCCCGTTTGCGATTCTACTTCCGTCGATGAATGACGTGGAAGTACTGGAAGGCCCTCCCTGGTGGAGCACCGGGAACCTGGTGGCCGCGACCATTGCGCTTCTCCTCCTCGTGCTGGCGGCCCAGACTCTCCACAACTATGTCGAGAGATGGAGGCTCATTGCTGTGCTCGAGGAACGTCAACGGCTGGCTCATGAGATGCATGACACCCTGGCCCAGAGCTTTGCTGGCATAGGTTTCCAGCTACAGGCGATTCGCGATGAGATTGACGACCGAGGTGCTATTGACCGCGAGCTCGATCTCGCGTCCAGTATGGTGCGCCGCAGCCATGAAGAAGCTAGGCGGAGTATCGCCGCACTCAGGCCCGAACTCCTGGAGTCCGTCGGGCTGCTGCGAGCCCTCGAGCAGAGAGCAAGAAGCATGGTGGCCGGAGGAGCGATCAGGGTTACCGCCTTCACCTCGGGTGAGGCGCACAGCATACCAGTGCGCATCTCCGATACACTGTTCCGCGTCGGCCAGGAAGCGCTCGCCAACGCGGTTCGTCATGCTGACCCGCATACCTTGCTGATATCTTTGACTTACAGTGAGGCGATGCTGCAACTGCTGGTCCAGGACGACGGCAAGGGTTTTGTCGTCGGCGCGGATTCAGCCGGTTTTGGAATTCGCGGCATGAGAAAACGCGCCGACACTATTTCCGCAGAGTTGCAGATCCGAAGCGCGCCCGGTCAAGGCACGACCGTGCAGGCGATTGCGCCAATGCCCGGCAAGCTCATGCGTACGTTTTGGCCGGCATCCATTTGGCATTTATTTTGGGAGCGTCGATTCCATGGACAAGCGACAACTGAAGGTTCCAATCCGGCTGCTTATCGTTGACGACCACCCCGTGGTCCGGGCCGGTTTGGG
>PKYX01000484.1:0-11093 GCA_003132825.1 Acidobacteriaceae bacterium | reverse complement strand
CCGCCGCAAGTCATCATTCTGTCCAGCTTCGAATTCGAGGAGGAGATCTACCGCGCGGTGCAAGCGGGGGCACGCGGCTACTTGTTGAAGGAAACGTCGCGTGACGACATGGTGGCGGCCATCGTGGCGGTTCACGCCGGCAGGCTATATTTCCCGCCGGCGATCGCCAGTAGGCTCTCTGACAGGACCCATCGTTCCAGCCTGAGTCCGCGCGAGTTAGAAATTCTGGAAATGCTCTCGAAGGGACTGACGAATAAAGAAATCGGTCGGGCATTCGGGATCAGCAGGTATACGGTTCGCAATCACGTTAACAGTATTAACCAGAAACTGGAGGTTTGTGATCGCACCGAAGCGGCGTCAGTTGCCATGAAGCAAGGAATCATCTCCCTGTCTGACTAGGGGTCGAACCGGCCAGNNCGGGTGATCAGGGGAAACAGCGAGTTCGTAGGCCGATACCAGCCCTTCTCACCACCTGGCAAAGCAGGACCAGAACTCTCTTGTTTCGACAGCACACACTGAGATGAACTCGCGCGCCGAAAAGACGAGCAGCGGTTGGGCGTTTCAGCCACGTCGAAGGCGCAGGCTCGGAGCCGCTTTGGACGAACCCTTCCCAATCCGTTACGAGCTTATGCCCTTCGCCTGACCCCTAACATGGGACACATGTACTATGTGCAGTTGCCAGGATTGTCGTATCGTCCCATCAGCCAAAGATATCAAGCGTGCTCCTATGAACAAGACATCTCGCCGCCAATTCCTGGGAATTGCTGGCGCCGCTGCCGGCGCCGTTCTCGTGACCCGCAATCTGCCTGCCTGGGCTATAGATAGCCCAGGCGCCCCGCTTATTACTCCACCTCTTTCAGTATTCAACTATTCCCAGGTGCAGCTAATCGACGGGCCCTTCCGCGAGCAGTTCGATCACAACCATGACTTGTTCCTGCACCTCGACGAAGATGCGTTGCTGAAGCCATTCCGGCAGCGTGAGGGGATGCCTGCCCCAGGGCCAGATATGGGTGGATGGTACGACAACGCCAACGATTTCAGTCCTCCGGACAACTTTCACGCCTTTATTCCGGGGCACAGCTTCGGACAATATCTTTCCGGGCTGGCTCGCGCTTACGCCGTCACTGGGTCAAAGCCCACCCAGGAGAAGATTCACCGCTTGGTCCGCGGTTTCGGCGAAACTGTAGAGTCTCAGGGAAAGTTCTATGTGGACTACCATCTGCCGGCTTACACCTATGACAAGACCAGTTGCGGCCTGATCGACGCTCACGAGTTTGCGCAGGATCCAGACGCACTCGATGTACATTGGCGCGCCACGCAGGCGGCTCTGCCCTACCTGCCGGAAAAGGCTCTCAGCCGGGTGGAACAGCGGGCTCGTCCCCATAAAAGCGTTGCTGATACCTGGGATGAAACCTACACCCTTCCGGAAAACTTCTTTCTGGCATACCAACGCAGCGGGAACGCCCGCTACCGCGACCTGGCTGTCCGCTTCATTGAAGAAGACTACTTCGGACCGCTAGCGGAAGGGGAAAACATCCTTCCCGGAGAACATGCTTACAGTCATGTCAACGCGCTGAGCTCAGCCATGCAATCCTACTTAATGCTGGGCCAGGAAAAATATCTGCGGGCGGCGACCAACGGGCTGCGGATGGTTCAGGAACAGAGCTACGCCACCGGCGGTTGGGGTCCGGATGAAGCCTTCGTGGTGCCTGAGCGGGGGCTGCTCGAAGCCAGCCTCGGAACCACACACGCCAGCTTCGAGACTGTTTGCGGCGCCTATGGACATTTCAAGATTGCCCGCTACTTATTACGGGTCACAAAAGACTCGCGCTATGGCGACAGTATGGAGCGGGTGCTTTATAACACCATTGCCGGCGCCAATCCCATCATGGCGGATGGAACCAGCTTCTACTATTCCGACTACAACTACAACGCCAAGAAGGTTCACTACCGAGACAAGTGGCCTTGCTGCTCTGGCACGTTTCCGCAGCTGACGGCCGATTATGGGATCAGCTCCTACTTCAAGAGCCAGGATGGTGTCTACGTAAACTTATTCCTTCCATCCCGCGTGTCGTGGTCGCAAAACAATACTCCGTGTTCTCTGACTCAAACCACCCAATATCCATTCGCAAACACCACGCAGCTCGATTTCACGCTTCCGCATCCCGAGACTTTCACCGTATATGTACGAATTCCCGAATGGGCGGGTGTGAAGAGTAGCCTTTCGGTGAATGGCCGTCGCACCGACAATGAACTCGCGCCCGGCAAGTTCCTGGCTTTGCAGCGCTCCTGGAAGGATGGCGACCGAGTAGAGATAGAATTCGAAATGCCGATGCGCTTGGAAGCCGTTGATGCGCAGAATCCAAACCAGGTCGCACTCATGCATGGTCCTATCGCCCTTTTTGCGGTCGGCGGCATGCCCTCTCGCATCAAGCGAAATCAGTTGCTGGCGGCAACGCAAGTTGCCGCATCGGCGGATTGGCAGGTAACCACGGACGAAGGAATGTTAACCATGCGTCCCTTCGCTTCCATCATGAACGAGAATTATCGTTTGTATCAGACGGTGGAAGGATGAACGGCCAAATGGTCGGTTTTCCTATCCGCGCCGCCGACTTAAGTCAGGGCAGAATGGATTCAGTGCGGCCGGGGCGGGGGTTACGCTAGTTCCATGGCAACAACGGCGGCTGTCGCTGCGGAGACCGACGGGCGCCGGCGATCTTGGCCCCATGACCACCGGCCCGCTGCGGCAGCCGACACTTTCCCCTCCAACCTAAATATCGGAAGGTCCCGTGAGAAAGAGGACTGAATGATGGATTTCGGCAATCTGGAAGCCTGGTTTGTCACCGGAAGCCAGCACCTCTACGGGCCGGAGACGCTGCAGAAAGTGGCAGAACACAGCGCGACCATTGCGCAGGCGCTGGACGCATCTTCGCAAGTGCCGGTGAAGATCGTGTTCAAACCGGTAATGACCAACAGCGACTCGATTCATGAGCTTTTTCTGGACGCCAACCGTTCCAAGAATTGCATCGGACTGATCACCTGGATGCATACCTTCTCGCCGGCGCGAATGTGGATCTCCGGTCTGCGATCGCTGGACAAACCGCTCATGCATCTGCACACCCAGTTCAACGAGCCCCTGCCCTGGTCCACGATCGACATGAACTTCATGAATCTGAACCAGTCGGCACACGGCGACCGCGAGTTCGGGTTTATCGGAGCTCGCATGCGGCTCAAACGCAGAATTATCGTCGGCTTCTGGGAGGATGCACAGGTCCACCAGGAGATGGGCTGTTGGGCGCGCGCCGCCTGCGCGTGGCACGACGCCCGGCAATTGAAGATCGCTCGTTTCGGCGACAACATGCGGAATGTCGCGGTCACCGAAGGCAACAAAGTAAATGCGGAGATCAACCTGCGCTATTCGGTGAACGGTTACGGCATCGGAGATCTGGTGCAGCGCGTGCAGCAAGCGACGGATGCCGAAATCGACAAACTCGTCGCGGATTACGACACGAGTTACGCCGTTGCGGAACCGTTGCGTGCCGGAGGATGCAAGCGCCAGTCCCTGCGAGATGCCGCGAGAATCGAAGTGGGATTAAGGCGTTTTCTCCAGGAGACCGGCTCGCATGCTTTCACCGATACCTTCGAAGATCTGCATGGCTTGACGCAACTTCCTGGAATTGCAGTTCAACGGCTGATGTCTGATGGTTACGGCTTTGGCGCTGAGGGTGACTGGAAGACCGCCGCTCTGGTGCGTGCCGTGAAAGTCATGAGCCACGGCCTAAAGGGCGGAGCCTCATTCATGGAGGACTATACCTATCACCTCAAGGATGGTGGCCAGGTGCTGGGTGCACACATGCTGGAAGTGTGCCCTTCGATCGCAGGAAGCAAGCCGTCGGCTGAAATCCATCCGCTCTCGATTGGAGGAAAACAAGATCCTGTCCGGTTGGTATTCACGGCGGCCCCCGGGAAGGCGGTGAATGCGTCCGTGGTGGACATGGGAAACCGTTTCCGGTTGATCGTGAATCAGGTTAACATCACGAAGCCTGAACATCCTCTCCCGAAGCTGCCCGTTGCACGGGCCGTGTGGGAACCCGAACCCAACCTGAAAATCGCAGCAACCGCGTGGATCTCCGCGGGCGGCTCACATCACACCGCCCTCAGCCCTGCACTGACCGCTGAGCATCTGGAAAATTTTGCCGATATGTCAGGCATGGAATACCTGCTGATTGACCGAGATACCAAGCTTGCGGATTTCACGAAGGAGCTGAGGTGGAATGAGGTGTACTGGCACCTGGCGAATGGATTTTGAGTTCACCGGCGAGGTCCGTACCGTTCTGAAAATCCTCTACTTCAGCTGAATCGTCAAGGGCATTAGTCGCTGCGAGACTCACTGCGTCGGAGGGAGAATGCTGTGTTCCCGCTATTTTTCGATGGCCACTGCCCCAGTGGCGATTTTCGCATTCTTGTTCGGTTCAGCTAGAGCACACTGCCAAAAGAGCGACAATGTAACTCCTGCAACGGGTGCCCAGAACGAAGCCCCGTTCCAATTGAAAACAACGAGCAGTCTGGTTGTCGTGCGGGTGGTCGTGCGCGACGCGCGAGGCAAGCCAATCGAAAATCTCAAAAAAGAAGATTTCAAGCTTTTCGACCGCGGCAAGGAACAATCCATCGAGCAGTTTGAGGTAGAAACTCCACCCGCGCAATCCCCTAGATCAGCCGCGGCTCAAGGGCAAGCCGCTGTTCCTCCGCCGGCTATGCCTGGAAGATTTATGGCTTTCTATTTCGACGATCTGAATACATCCGACTCCGACATGATTCAGGCGCGCGAGGCGGCGGATCACTACCTGACTGCCAATCTCCAACCGCAGGACCGAGTGGCCATCTTCGCCTCGCAAGAAATGTTGTCCGACTTTACCTCCGACCCTACGCAGATCCGCGAGGCTCTGCTCAAGCTTCACGCCAGCCCACGCAATGTGACCCGGACCCGCAATTGTCCCGACCTGTCCGACTATCAGGCGATGGAAATCGCGCAAACGGACAACCAAAATAGCGATGCCTGGACATCCGCGCTCAATGAAGCGGCGACCTGTGACGGCGGCGTCCTTGTGGCGCCCGGGGGCGCTTCCGGGTCAAGTGGTGGTGGTTCCATGTCAGCAGGCGAACAGCCGGGCCAGTCGACCTTTCTCGCGACAGTGATTCGAACCTTGGCGCAGACGATTGTCGGCCAAATCGATGGACTGGCGCGTGCCAACCTGCAAGGGCTCGAACGTGCAGTGAAGTACACTTCGCAAATGCCCGGTCAGCGGAGCGTCATCATGGTTTCCCCCGGCTTCCTGTTGCAGACCGAACTGTTTCAAGTGGACCGCCTCATCGACCGCGCGCTGCGCTCCCAAGTCGTCATTAGTTCGCTGGATCCGAAAGGCTTGGCGGTCCTCATGAGCGAGTTCGATGCATCCCGGAACAACGTTCCTGTAACAAATCCACTCGTGCTCCAAGCCGGGCGCCGCACGGACGCGGATCGGGAGTTGGTTGCCACTGGCGTGCTGGCGGACGTTGCCTACGGTACGGGCGGCGAGTTCTTTCACAACAGCAATGACCTGAAGGCGGGATTCGACGCGCTGGCGGGATCTTCTGTGTATTACATTTTGGCCTTCACTCCTACCGACATAAAACTCGACGGCAAGTTCCACGCGTTAAAGGTCATGCTGACCGACAAGGAACAAGGGATGAGCATCCAGGCACGCCGTGGGTATTTCGCGTCCAAGAATGGGAATGAGATCCCGCCAGAGTCTACGGCAGCCAAAGACGTGGGGGGCCCTGATCTCGACGCTCAGGCGCAAGAGCAGATTCGGGAGGCGGTTACTTCAAGAACTGACATGACGCAACTTCCGGTTGTCTTGGAGACGAAGCTCGCTGAAGGGCAAGGGGGGACACGCGCGCTTTCCTTGTCCGCTCACCTGGATGGTAGCTCCCTTCATTTCCACAAAGACGGAGAACATAATCTCAACACAGTGACCTTTATCTTCGCTGTGTTCGATCAAAAGGAGAATCTGCTGAATGCGCAGATGAGGCGGGCCAGGGTGAATATCCTCGATGCTCAAGTGCCCAGCTTTGTGAAAAACGGAGTCGACATGCGCCTGACTTTCCAGCTGCAACCGGGAACCTATCGGATTCGCGAAGTCGTGTCGGACTCCGAGGATCACCATATGACAACTCTGTCCCGCAACGTGACCATTCCATAGCGCATGCCTTCGCACTCACCGGCTGACGAGAAGTGACACGCGCGGCGCGGGATTCAATTGTTGGGAGAGAGGATGATCCTGCTTTTCGCCTCGAACAAACAGTAATTGGAATACTGGTGTTGTTCTTGTAAGTACTGACCGTTGGCTTGCATTTCGACATCCACTGCTTGTGGCAACCACAACGTCGAGTCCGCTACTTTAACGGGGCCAAACACGATTTTGGAGGTCTGTTGTTGGAACTCAACCTGGGGCTGGGACGCTAGTATGTCGGTGCGCAGACGAACAATGCGGAAGTCGGATTGGTCGATCCAAGCGATGCCTTGTAGGAGCAAGGGAATTGGACCCTCGCTAGCCCAGACTTGCCCCGGAGACTCAACCGAGCCGGGGATCTGAGCAAATCCTATGACGAAGGTGCTGTGCCCATCCGTTTGTTGTTGTCCCAAATAGCGAAAGCGGGATTCCACCCGATTCTCGGAAGAGAACACAAGCCACGCCGACAGAAAACCGTGGAAATTTGGCGATCCCGCTGCCTGGGGGACGGACTCGCCGTTACGGGTGGTCCGATACTCTGAAAGTACCAGCCGGCCGTCGTGCGCGGGATGAATCAGCATCAGATAGTTGAATGTTTGGTCCCCTTGCGATCTGCTTCCCTTACCATATTGCGCCTCGCTGATGACCTCGTCGGAAATCAGGTTCGGCACTGTCTGGAGCAATTCGTCCGCTACCGCGCCGGTCTTAGTAAGAAGACCGGGGAGTTGGTCTTGGTCGCTAGTCGGCTCCAGTCTGTCCAATTCATGCACCACCTTCTCGAGCTTGGCCGGCTGTTCGTCCATGTAGGGGGGGCATCAGCATAGAACTTGGCCTCCTCCGTTTTGACCTCGTTAGCAGGTAGGGCTGCGGACTGCTGGACTTGTGGGAGTGCGCTCAGGACTGCGCCAACCATCAGGAACAGGATCGAAACGCTACTACGAATCATTCTGCTTGGACTCATCAAGCAAACCTCTCGGCTATGGCCCCGCTGATTCTAAAGCGCGACAAAACTTCCGTGCGGGGAAAAAGACCAGAGCGGCGGTGCCTCGGGCAGGTCGGAATTGTTCATGTCGGCACGATCCGCACTCCAAAGCCATGAGCACGGGTTTCCCGAGACGAGAAGCGACATGAAGGCGACAATCAAGAACGCGATAGCAGCTCATAAAGCTGTGGGCGGGCCTGCAACGACACATCGAGAGAGGTCGCGCGAACCACTCGGGAGCGTACGCTGTCCATCGAAACCGAGCATGGGACACATGTACTATGCGCGCCCGCAAGTTTGTCGCAACTTCCGACCCGCCGAGCAAGTGCAGGTCGCTGGCTGAAACTCTGAGCTAAGGTTGGCTGTCACTGTCCGGCTGCATCAGCAATATCAGCACGATTCCTATCACCGTAAACATGCGAAAGGCTTCGTCCCGACCATTCCACATTTTCGATTGCCACATGAGAAACCACTCTGCCCCGACACTCAGAAACGCCACCAGCCACATCAGCAAAGCCAGAGCTAACGCGACGATGGAAACGTTCTTCGCCTGGTTGAAAGCGGTCGCCGGTCCTCGCAACCTACCTGCCAGCCGCAGCCCGCCCCACCAGCAGAGCAGCATGGTCAAGGCTTCCCAAGCGATGATGGAAACATAAAACGCAGTGTGCCATGCGGGTTGGTTCAGAGCGCGCCACATCCCGCGATTGTCCGGGAAGGTCGAATCCATCATCATGACATGACGTACAAACTGAAAGTTGGAGTTGTAGTCTGTCGTGTTGTTCAACACCAGCAGCGAATAGAAAACGGCCACGGCGAAAACCAGTAACAGCTTGGTGGTGCGCAGCGTCATGGTTTCTCCTCGGGCGAGAAGGTCTGAAAACAGGCAGTGAGGGCACGGATCGTCGCATCGTCATAGCCGGGATTGCCCGGCATCTGCGCGCGAGGGTTCTTGGCCTGCGGATTCCGTACGTAGGCGGCAAAATAGTCGGGCGCAGCCGCGGCCCATGCCGAAAGCACTTGCCAGGGACGGCCCGATTTTTGCCCGCCTTCATCGTGCATGTTATGGCAGCGGAAACAATTCTGTTGCGCGATGCGGTATCCGGCTTGCACCAGCGCCTCGGTGGGGTGTGGACCACGCGGCGCAATCGCGGCAAGGACAACCTTCTCGCTGCGGAATTCCAGCCGCACGATGCCCCAAGGGACCTGCGGCTCGTCCTGGTGCGAGAAGATCCGAAAGCTGGGCGAAAACTTGACATGCGAGATCACGTAGGGTCCCATATCGGAACCTTCGGCATCCTTCGGCCAGCCCTCTGGCGCCTGGCCATTGATCTTGATCACAAGCAGGGGATGATGGGTGGCAACGTAGGCTTGCAAATAGTGAGCTCGGTATCGGTCATCGCATATCGCGATCACCATGTCCGACTCTGGCGCCCGAGCCAAATGCCGGAGGAGTTCCTCGAGCGGCACTCCGCTGACTTCGGTTGGGCCGGAAAAGTTGGCGTCATCGGTCACCACCTGAGTGACGAGTGGCAAACTGACGAGCTCCGCGCGCGTGAGGTAGCGCGTTGTTCCCGCAGGCAGTCCCACGAGATCGCCGCTTACTTCAAGATCCAGGGGCGACGAGCGCGAAGCCTGCCATCGAACCACAAGGTCGGACGAGCTTGCGGCCTTGAGTTCTGAGGCGGAGGGCGGCACCAAAGCCGGCAAGAGAAGAATCGTCATCACAGCCAGCAGACTGAAGGGGGGGCTTTTGCGCATAGACTATGTTAGCGCACCCACATCGCCGGCTCGTTGGAATCCGGCATTCTTGGCGGTGTGCTAGATTGAATTTTGGCCATTGGACGGAGGCGACGGTAAGAAAATGGCGGGCGAAAGGGAAGCACGGCTGCAGCAACTGGGTATTGTTCTACCCGCAGCGGCGGCGCCCGGTGGCCGGTACGTGGGGGCGAAGACCCTTGGACAAATCGTCTACCTTTCGGGCGTCGTTTCGACGAATTCCGAGGGCGTGATCACCGGAACTGCGGGTCTGGATCGCACGATTGAGCAGGGCTACGCTGCGGCACGCGCATGTGTGCTGACGCAATTGGCCGTACTCAAGAGCCACCTCGGTTCGCTCGATCGAGTGAAAAGCATCCTCAGTGTCAACGGTTACGTGAATGCCGTGGCGGGGTTTGCGGATTCGCCCAAGATCATGAACGGAGCGTCGGATCTGTTGCTCGAGATTTTCGGCGAGTCCGGGCATCACGTGCGCGCCGCTGTCGGTGTTTCTGCCCTGCCGCGCAACGCGCTCGTCGAAGTGCAAATGGCGGTTGAAGTTTAGGACTCGAATGGCCGAACAGAACATCTCCGCCGAACCTACACATTCCCGCTGGAACCGCTCTTTGCAGCCCCGCCTGCACATCGCTCCTGGCGACATCGTGCATCTGCAGTGTCTCGACGCCAGCGGTTCGCAGGTACGGCCAGGCATGACGGTGGCGGAGTACGTGGGCATCGACCGGGGACGAATCCATGCGCTCACGGGCCCCATTTTCGTGGACGGAGCCGAGCCGGGCGACGTTTTGCAGATCGATGTCCTCGAAGTCGCGCATCAGGGGTGGGGCTGGTCGAGCGTGATTCCCGGGCTCGGATTCCTCAAGGAACGCTTTGCCGACCCCTATCTGTTTCACTGGCAACTGCAAGAAGAANNCCCGGAGCGCTGTTTTCCGCCGGGGACGCGCATGCAGCCCAAGGCGACGGCGAAGTTTGCATCAACGGCATCGAATGTCCAGCTGATGTGACGCTGCGCTTCCTTTTGCACAAGCAGCGACCGCTCCGAGGTCCACTGGTCGAATCGGCTGCGCTGCCTCTATCGGCAGCAGAGGGCGACGCCTGGATGGTGGTGGAGTCGGCTGCGGAGGCCATCGTCGCCGCCCGCGCCGCCACTTCGCGAATGGTCGATCTGCTGGCTGAGCGGTGGGGATTCAGCGAGGTCCACGCCTATCTGTTGTGCAGTGTCGCCATGAATCTGCGCTTGAGCCAAGTGGTGAACGAGCCCATGTTCACCGTCAGCGCGTCGCTGCCCAAGCAGGTGCTGCCGCAGCGAAAGCTTTTTTAAACAGGTGCGCACCAGACATGCAAGTCAACCACCCCGAGACCGTCGCGGAGTTGCAGGAACTCTATCCACGGTACGAAGCCGCCCTCGTCAGCGACGACGTCGAAACGCTCACGCGCCTGTTCTGGGCCTCGCCCCATGTCACACGTCTTGGCGTCACGGAAAATCTCTACGGCATCGATGAAATCGCAGCCTTCCGCAAGGGCCGTATCCCAGCGAATCTGGGACGCACCATCCGCAAGTTGGACATAGTCACCTTCGGACGCGAGTTCGGGAGCATTACGTTGGAGTTCGAGCGTGAGACGGACGGAGGACTGGTCCAGGGACGGCAGAGCCAACTGTGGGCTCGCCTGCCAGAGGGTCGGCGGATTGTCGCCGCCCATTTTCGCCCTTGCTTGAGGCGCGCGTCGATCGGTATCCCTTTTCTCAGACGCAGGCGGGCGGGGTGAGTATTTTCAATTTGCGCTTACGGTGACCGACAGCATCGCGATCGGCGCGGCGTCGAATTTCCGCTGCAGCTCCGCTGAGGAGGAGAAAGTTTTCCCCTCGACCTGGCGCGCCGGGAAGCGGAAGCTCAGGACAGGCTCAGCAAAAGGATAGGGCTCAAGTACGAAGTGTCGCGGACCCGCGCTGCGCACATCGACCCGGCTCTGTCCGCCGTCCCGCAGGGGTAGGGGGTGCAGCAGATGCGCAGTTTGACGGAAGTCGACGCAGGTGAGCAACGAGAGGTAGTCGGTCGCTTGCAGCA
>PKYX01000316.1 GCA_003132825.1 Acidobacteriaceae bacterium | reverse complement strand
TCGACAAGCCCATGGTCGCCGAACCCGGCAAGGTCTGGAACTACAACAGCGGCGCTACGGAACTCCTCGCCTATATCTTTCAGAAAGAAACCGGTCAGGACATCGACGACTACGGTCAGACATATGTGTTCGCACCGCTGGGGATCAGGCACGAATGGAAGCGCACGTATATGGGAGTCGTGGACACCGAGGGCGGCTTGTATCTAAGCGGCAGCGACCTGGCGAAGATCGGTTACCTGTATCTTCACGATGGCATGTGGGACCGCGAGCGGATCGTCTCCAGCGAATGGGTGAAAGAGTCGGTGACGCCCTACTTCCAAACCGACGAGCCGCAGTTCAAGTATGGCTTCCAGTGGTGGTTGTACAAACTTCCGGATTCCACAGAGTACATCTGGATGGCTCGCGGGTTCGGCGGGCAGAACCTGCAGGTATTTCCGAAGGAGGGGCTGATTGTGACTTTCACGGCTTGGGACATTCTCCCCAACTCGACCGGCAAAGAGCCTGTCCCGTCCGACTTTCTGCCTGCCGTGAAAGCCAAGCCTTGCGCAGACGGCGTCCACTGACGCGGCTGCCAAACAGAATCGCATTAGTCAGAGGATCTGCTTTTGACCGAGAAACGCCCGATCGAGTTCCCCACGGCTCGTTGTTTGGGGTACAAGCCATTCGAGCGCAAATCTTTTTGTTTAGGGATTCTACCAGAAGATGTTCCCAGCTAGAGAGCTAGGCCGAACCGACAGCTTTACCTTTGAGGAATTTGGTGTCGGCAGTGAGGCCGAAGGCTTCCAGCACGCCGGTCTGCACTCGATTTGAGAGCGCGTTGATCTCATCGAGACCGAAGTTCTGGGAGCTGACGAAATACCTCAGCTGTTTCTCGCCCGCGGGAGTCTCGATAATCCGGAGAACAGCCTCGGCGACTTCCTGAGGGTTGCCCGCTCCAGAGGAAAGTGCCGCCTTCACCTTGGCCGGGAACACCTTGACAGCGCCATACGTATCGGTGCGCGCCTCGTCGGCAGCGGTCACGGTATTCCCAAAAACAGGAGTCTCATATGCGCCAGGTTCGACGATCACGGATTCAATTCCTTGCGCGGCAAGTTCGTAGCTGTAAGCCTCGGCCAACGCCTCGAGTGCAAATTTGCTGGCGCAATAGAAACCCGCAGAAGGAAGCACCACGCGGCCGGCGCCGCTGCTGATGTGCATGAGCACGCCGCTGCGTTGCCGCCGCATGTGCGGAAGCACGGCGCGATTTACGCGAACCGGGCCAAGAAAATTCGTGTCCATCAGGCGCTGGGCTTGTTCGGAGGTGACAGCTTCCTCCAGACCCGATAAGTAGTAGCCGGCGTTGTTAATGGCCACGTCGATGCGGCCGGCTTTGGCGACGGCGGCATCCACAGCCCGCTCGACCGACGCGTCGTCGGTTACATCCAGTTCAAGGACGTATATTGGCAGCGATTCCTTTTCGGCCAGCGTGCGGATTTCGGAGGCATTCTTGGCGTTGCGGCCTCCAGGNNGGGCGGTTCAAGAAATAAATATAATGAAGTGATCTGACGATGGTTTCTAAACGCTCGCTATACCTGATATTCGAGTTTCGTAATACGATTGTCCGGTCATGGACTGTGTAACACCGGCCGCGCCGACGCGGCATCTCCACTCAGTTAGCCTCGCGCGATCATTCGCGCAATTCGAGGTGAATCCGTGTCTCACTACACTAGACGTGATTTCCTGAAAACCGGGCTCGCCGCTGGCGCCCTTGCCGTCACGGGGCGCCTCCGCGTGAGCGCGACGCGCCAGACCGCGACAGATTGGGTGACGCTAGGAAAATCTGGAGTGAAGGTGACGCGACTTGCGTTTGGCACTGGCAGCTTCAACGGCCAGGTGCAGCGCGAGTTGGGACAAGATGGATTTACGAGGCTGGTGCGCTACGCCTACGACCGAGGCATTCGCTTTTTCGAGACCGCGGAATCTTACGGCGACATGCACAGGATGCTCGGAGTCGCCCTGCGAGGCATTCCACGTGATAATTATCGCCTGATGTCGAAGGTAACCACCTGGCAAGGTGTTAATCCGCAAGAGAAATTCGACGAGCTGCGCAAACTCGCGAATACCGAATACTTCGACATTATGCTATTGCACTGGCAACATACTGCGACGTGGCCCGCAGACTCGAGCAGGTGGCAGGATGGAATTCTCGAAGCTCAGTCGAAGAAGGCGATAGTGAGTCACGGCGCGTCGGTTCACGGGCTCCCGGCGTTGCGCCAGGTCCCGGGAAACAAGTGGCTCGACATCGCGATGATCCGGGTGAATCATAAGGGCACGAGAATGGACGCCGAGGACTACAACACGGACGGTCTGGGAAATGTGAGCGAAGTGGTCACGCACGTAAAACAGGTCCGCAAAGAAGGAATGGGCGTCATCAGCATGAAACTGGTGGGAGAGGGCACCTTCAACCGTGAAGACCGCCAGCGGGCGATGCAGTTCGCGTTCAAAAACGCCGGTGTCGATTGCGTTACCGTTGGCTACAAAAATACGGCTGAGATCGACGAGGCGATTGCGAACCTGAATCTGGCGCTCGCCTAGCAGGTTCGGGAAGATCTCACCTTTCGCGTCTTAGAAAACGCCGCCCCGCAGTCCAACGAAGGTGCCCGGGATGAAGAACCTCGTCGTAACCCTGCTGGGGTGCATACTTCTTGCGGGTTGTGGAGGAGGTAACGGATCGGGCACGGGCGGCATGCCATCGAACGCCCAGCTCAATGGAAACTGGCCCGCAGTTCTAACCTCCACGGTTTCTCCCCATCCTCTGGTCGAAGACTTTTTCATTGCTCAGAACGGCGGTACCCTCTCCTCGGACAACATTTATGACTTACCACCCGATTTTTGCGCCTACCGTTTCCATCCCTGCCGACTCTGGCAGAGGTCTACGCTGCCGTAGCTTTCTATTTTTCGCGGGTTGCGTCGCTTTTGCTCTTTCCTGCGTAGCGCAAGTCGCCCACGCTCAGTCGATCCAATTATTTGTTGACCTGAGCGACGCAGCTCGCAATATCTTCCACTCCAGGATGACGATTCCCGCCAGGCCCGGCCCGCTGACACTGGTCTACCCGGAGTGGATCCCCGGCAATCATCGGCCCGCCGGCCCGATTGCGAATGTCACCGGCTTAGAGATGGATGCCAATGGCCAGCCGCTCGCCTGGCAGCGCGATGCGGTCGATATGTATGCCTTTCATGTGGAGGTGCCCGCTGGCGCGAATGCGCTCGAGGTTTCCTTCGACACCATTACCAACGACGTCAGCGCCGGTGCCAGCGGGCCTTCCGCGACTACGAATGTTCTCGACTTGAACTGGAACCAGGTTGTGCTGTATCCGCAGGGCGCAAGTTCGGATGAGGTGCAGGTGACTGCCTCTGTGTCTCTGCCGGCTAGCGATTGGAAGTTTGGGACCGCTCTCCCCTGGCTTCATTCCAATCAAGCGGAGGGTAGGGTGGTGGAGCTTTTCAAGACCGTGTCACTCACCACGCTGGTCGATTCTCCACTGATCGCGGGAGATCATTACCGCCAGATCGAGCTGACGAAACCAGGAGAGACCCCGAGGCACGTGATTGATATGGTCAGCGAGAGCGAAGCCGGTCTGGCGATGACGCCCGTGGACGAGGCGGCCTACCGCAAGCTGGTGGCGGAGACCGGCACGCTATTTGGAGCGCGACACTATCTCGAATATCACTTTCTCCTGACTCTTAGCGACGAGGCCGGTCACCACGGCGTGGAACATCACCAATCGAGCGACAACAGCGCGGCAGAACGCACTCTCAGCGACCCGGACCGGCACTTGCTGGAAGCGGATCTTCTGCCTCACGAATTCGTGCACTCCTGGAACGGCAAGTATCGGCGCCCGGCGGGACTGGCCACGCGCAACTATCAGGACCCCATGCGCGGGGATCTGCTTTGGGTATACGAGGGATTGACCGAATATCTGGGGAGAGTGCTCAGCGCGCGCAGTGGACTGTGGACTGCGGAACAGTATCGCGAATCTCTGGCGGAAACCGCCGCCCTGCTAGACAATCGCTCGGGCCGAACCTGGCGACCGCTCGAAGACACGGCGCGCTCGGTGCAGATTCTGCGGATGCTGGGGCCGGGGTGGCAGAATTGGCGACGCGGCCTGGACTACTATCCCGAAGGAGAACTGATTTGGCTCGAGGTGGATACCATCATCCGCCAGCAGAGTCACGGCCAGAAGTCGCTCGATGATTTTTGCCGCCTGTTTTATGGCGGCCAGAGCGGTCCGCCCCAGGTTGTCTCCTATACTTTTGAGGATCTCGTGGCCAGCTTGAACCGGGTAACGTCCTATGATTGGGCCAATCTGTTGACCGAGCGCGTCCATTCGACTGCGCCGCATGCCCCGCTCGGCGGCATCGAACGCGGCGGCTGGCGCCTGGTGTATAACGACCAGCCCAACCTATTTGTGCGGGCCAGCGAAAAACTCGGGAAGCGCGTAAATGTGGCTTACTCGCTCGGTTTCGAGATCAGGGACGACGGTGAATTCGTGGATGTCGTCCACGGCTCGCCCGCCTATCTGGCTGGCCTTGGTCCGGGGATGAAGCTGGTGGCCATCAATGGCCGGGGCTGGTCAAGAGATGTCCTCGGAGATGTATTGCGTGCCTCAAACGGTAGCGACCAGCCGATTGATCTGTTGGTGGAGAATGCAAACTTCTTCAAGACCTATTCGATTCCCTACCACGGCGGGATCAAGAATCCTCATTTGGAGCGCACCGGGGCGCCCGATGTACTGGGGGAGATCCTGAAGTCGGCAACCAAGTAGGGCCCTGCTTGGCACGGCTCCCCTGAAGCCTTCCAGTCCCGAACCTGCCGGAAGCAGTTCTCTCGCCTGCGATCGACGGTTGGCGGGGCGCAACTTCCCCGCCCCGCAGTGGCCTTGCCTTACCTTACCTTTCCATCGACTCGAATTCCCATGTTGAAGAATGGTCAGGAGGGAATCTGCGAAGATCAGCGAACCGAACTGGTGGAAAGCGAAGAGCCGGAACGCGGGTTCCGGCTCTGGGTTTGGCTCCTCCGTCGGTTCGTCAGTTGAGAGCAATGATGACCTCCTCATCGGCGTTCGAGGGGCCACTGGCGAGCTCAAGCTCCCGCTCCAGTTTGGAAGCGGGAAGGGACATCCCCGTGCTGCCCGCGGGTCCAATTATCTGGGTCAGGAAGTACTGGTTGCCGAGATGGTGAAACACCAGTTTGGAGGTGGTAGCGCGAGGATACTCCTGCTGTGCGATCGACATCACGGCCTTTCCGGTGTCGCAGTTTTGGATCATGATCGTATTGTTCGTGTTTTCGGTCTTGATTCTGTAGGTGCCGGCTGGCAGTTCGGTCCGTCCTACTTTGAAGGCAAACGGCACATTGCCCTGGACAGCGGATTGAGCGTAGGCGCCGGTAGCGCTGAGCAGCAGCGGCAGTACCACGAGCGACAAGATCCCGATAAGGTTGCGTTTCATGACATCCTCCTTGGGGGCTCCTTGCAGTGGAACCCAAACTGAATTTGTCTCTCAAACTCCTCAGCACCTTCCCTGGAAGCTTGCGGTGACGCAGAGATGTATTGCATGCTCACGACCAAAGCCGAATGTGGGCACGGGGTCGGCCCATTCTGCTGGTTTTGCAGCAAGATAAGTGGCGACGGTTGTCGGGCCGGGTTGTCCTCAGGCGGCTAGCTGGTAGTGGAACGGATACCCGCAGTAGCTTTTTGGTTCCGCCACTGCAAGGGCTGATTGGGCGACACTTCCCCGACACTTCGGCTACGCTCGGAAATCGCAGTCGCGCTGTCTGAAGAGCGCAATCACGGATGCGGGACGGCGGGATCAATCGTCCTCGTCTGGAGCGCGCCCCGGCACCCGATGTAAGGAGAGAAATCCTGAAGCCCCTGATTAGGTAAGGCTCCGGCTGACACTCTGCACGAACCTTTCCGCCCGGACCCGCCGGAAGCAGTTCCCTTCCCCGCGATCCAGGTTTCTCTGGTCGCGACTTGCCGCCTGGAAGCGCATTCTTTGTGCCGGGCTTTGCTTTGTGTCGAACCCGGGGGAGCCCGGTGCCAAAGCGATCGCCTTTTTGAGCTCTATCTCTGCAGTTCTAGGGCGTGTCATCAAATAAGCCAGATGGTGGCAGCAGCGAAGTAGACAGCGGCGGGGAAGTTTCGTGCGGTCTTGCGTAGCGGGTGGCAATAGCGCGAAAGAGCTTGAGCTTGGCGAAGAAGTTTTCGATCAGGTGACGAGCTTTGTAAAGATCCTTGTCGTAATCCCGTTGTATTTTGCGGTTGGCCTTGGGGGGATAACGGCAACTTTGGCCGCCGCTTGCCAGGGAACCCCAGCCAACTGCTATCATCCTGACCAAATGCCGCCTGGCATCGCCACCTTGAAACTGTCCTTCGCCACCGCAGCCGAATCCGATGCCCCCGAGCTCGCAGCGCTCCATACCGCTGTAGCCGAGGACCTCACGAACCGCTTCCGCCCTGGCTTCTGGTCCTCATCGCGGTCGGAGCGCGGCATCCTAGCGAATATGCGCAAGCCCAAGTTCTCGCGGACCCTGATCGCGCGCAGTAATCGTCACATCGTCGCTACCCTCCGCCTCCACACCATGAAACCCTGGGCCATCGATACAACCTATTTCACCGCGGCCCAGCAACCTCTGTATCTCACCGGCATGGCCGTCCATCCCAACCTCCAGCGCAAGGGACTCGGCCGTCTCCTGTTGAAAGAAGCGAAGGCCATCGCGCGCGCCTGGCCCGCCGATGCCATTCGTCTCGATGCCTACGACTCTGCTGCAGGAGCCGGAGCCTTCTACGCAAAATGCGGATTCCGCGAGGTTGCGCGCGTGATCTACAAAAAGGCTCCGCTCATATATTTTGAGCTAATCCTGTCCCACTAACACCAATCCCTAGTCCCTAGTCCCTAAGGCGGCCAAGGAATCCTTAATCGTTGGCGTCTCTCCGGCACCCACATCGCGGCGCCGAATTTGGTG
>PKYX01000351.1:10063-11777 GCA_003132825.1 Acidobacteriaceae bacterium | reverse complement strand
TCGGAGCTGTCGAACACCACCTGGTCATCGATGAGCAGGCGGAACCGTCCGTCGGTCTGGGCGAATACGGTATAGTCCCCATCCTGCTCGGGGGTGTAGTAGCCGGTCCAGCGACTGGAGTTTCTGAAGACTTGGTAGGGGGTGGCGCTGCNNGAGCGGTCAGGGCATTCAATTCCTGCTCTTCGGGCTCGCGGCGAGTCGAACCGGCGGAGATCATGGCCGTCTCGACGCTAGAGCTCTGGACCCCGCCCGCCAGACCGACCTGGGCGAAGAGTTCGTGGGTCACACCGCGAGCTGTGCCAGCCGCATCGGTCGTGAAGTGGGTGAGCCGCGCCATCTGGTTCACGCTGTAGATTCCGCGGGCATAAAGAACGCTCGCCTTCCCGCCCAAATCGTCGGCGATGCCGGTGAGCGCGCTGGTGGTCGCGAAGCTGACGACCTCGCCGCTGCCGCCCCCGGTGTTGATGGTTTGGGCTGCGGTTGGCCCGATGACCGCGACCGTGTGCAGGGCGCTCTTATCCAGGGGAAGAGTATGGCCATCGTTTTTCAGAAGAACAGCGCCTTCGAGCGCNNGGATGCGGCGAACCTTGTCGTCGATGGTGGCTTCGGTGATTTGTCCGCTGCGGATGAGCGGCAGAAGTTTCTCCCGGTCGAAGTAAACCGCGAAGGGCATCTCCAGATCGAGCCCGCCGTTGGCCGCCGCGGCCGTGTCATAGGTGGCCACCCAGTCCGACATGATAACCCCCTGGAAATGCCATTGCTCCTTGGCCACCTCGATATTCAGGTGACGGTTCTCGGTCATATGCTCGCCATTGGTCAGGTTGTAGGCGTCCATGATGGCGCCCACTCTGGCTTGCTTGACCGCGGCTTCGAAGATCGGCATGTAGATCTCGCGCAGAGCCCGCTCGTCGATGACGGAGTCGGTGTCATGGCGGAGATATTCGGAGTTGTTGCCGAGGTAATGCTTGACTGTTGCCGAGACCCCTTCTTTTTGTACTCCCTGAATGTAGCCGACCGCGATGGCACCGCCGAGGAAGGGGTCCTCTCCGAAGTATTCGAAGTTACGGCCATTCATCGGAGCCCGGTAGATGTTGACGCCGGGGCCAAGCAGAAACGCGGCGCCGCGGGCGCGCGCGTCCCGGCCCAGTTCCTCCCCGATACGCAAGGCCAGTGCGCGATCCCAGGAGGCGGCCAGGCCGATGCCCGCGGCGTACGCCGTGGTCGGGGCGGGAATATGTGCGCCCGCGGGACCGTCGGCCAACTGGAAGAAAGGAATCGCGAGTCGCGGAAGGGCGTGGGTGCGGAAGGGCGTGTCTCCCCCGATGAGCTCGATCTTTTCCTCGAGCGTCATGCGGGCGAGAACAGCGTTCACCCGGTTTTCATTGGCCGCTCGATCGGAGCCGACAAATTGTCCCCAGCCGAGGACGCTCGGAAGGAGAATGGAAACCGCGATCGCGTGACGAATGGTCCGGGAAACAGAAAGCCTCAACATAGGAAAGTCTCCAGGGGCAGCCCAGCCGCAATGTCGGGCGAGAAAATAGCAACGGATCAAATCATAACGGATCCACCGCGCGCGCCTGGCGCCAAATGAAAAATCCGCAGGGTTATGGAAAATCCCGCGGGCGAGCCGGGGGCAGGAGACAGCCGAGGAGGAATCTTAGCCAAACAGGCGCATGAACCCGGAGGCCGGCAGGTCGGGCACCAGAAAGGCCGC
>PKYX01000351.1:0-10036 GCA_003132825.1 Acidobacteriaceae bacterium | reverse complement strand
GCGGGCTCCGGGAAAAAACTCGCGCAGCTCCGCGAGCGCCAGCTCGATGATCTGTTCACGGGACTTGTCGATCAGAGACTTCGACGCACTGACCACGAGCTCGATATAGCTGCCGGGGGCCGCCTCCCCCGCCGCCGCAGTCGGGTTCCGCCGTCCGTTGGCCGGGCGGGCGGAGAGCAGTTTCGATTTGTGGAACATCCACTGGATGGTGCGATCGAGCAGTACGGCGTGATCGAGATCGGTAATCTGGCGGTCGAACCACAGGTGAATGCCGGTGATCGGCGAGGTCTCGAGCCGGCCGAGCGCCTGACGCAACGGTTCCGCTGCGCCGCTGTCCGGGAGCATACGCGACAGCCCATCGAAGGGGACCGCGAAAATCGCGAAGTCGAAGTTTGCCTCCCCTTCCGACAACACCAACTTGACGCCGGAAAACTCCGCTCGAAACGACTCCACGGCGGTCCGCAATCGCAGGTCGCCGCCGCGCGCCTGGATGTAGTCTCCCGCCGCGTCGTACAGCTCGGTGAGCGGCACCGTAGGCACACCCATGCGTCCCGCCGCGGCCGATTTGAGAAACGACTCGCGCACCACTTGTGCTGCATAAGGAACCGACACCCGATCGAGGTCTTCATTGAGAGCGCTGACCAGGATGGTCTTCCAAAAGCGGTGAATCGCGCGCTCGGTCTGCCCATGCCGCCGCAGCCAGGCCAGAAAGGAGGAACCCACATCGCGGGGCGGGCTCGGTGCCAGCACCGCCATGGCCCGCCCAATCGCCAGTTTGTCCGCCAGGTTGAGGCAAGCGGCGCGCAGAAAGGCGGGCAAGGTGTGCAGCGGGGCGGGCAGAAACGATGGGCCGATGATCGATGCCCGTCCGCCCGGTTCAAGGAATGTCAGGCGATCGTACCAGCGGATTTTTCCCTCGACGCCGATGTGCTGGTAGAACTGCATGAGGTTGGTGCAGCAACCGAGCAGGACATGCTGACAGTTGTCCACCACCTCACCGGTGCCGGGATGCTGGTAGGAGGAGGCCCGGCCGCCGAGATAGGGGCGGCGCTCAAACAGGCTCACCCGAAAACCGCTGCCGGCGAGCGCACAAGCACTGGCCAAGCCCGCCAAGCCGCCTCCGACAACTGCCACGGTGGGAGTTTGTTTCCATCGCTCGGTCATTTAGGACAGGCGCTTGAGAAAGCCCTTTCCCAGGATCACGAGCTTCTCGCGCACCGTCAGGCTGATTTTCCCGTGGAAAACATCGAAGCCTCCGCGCGCGATCTTTTCGAGCAATCGCCGGTAGATCGTCACCAGAACCCAGAGCGCAGGCTGGCTGTCTTCGTCAATCAGGGGCAGCAGTTGGTCGGCCGCACGGTAGAATTCCCGCGCCCGCTCCGCTTCCCGGGCCAGCAGCGGCCGGATGCGTTCCAGATCCTTTCCCGCCCGCAATTCGGAGGCGGCGATATCGAAGCGGGTCAGGTCTTCTTGGGGCAGGTAGACGCGGCCCATGGCGGCGTCTTCTTTCACATCCCGCAGGATGTTGGTGAGCTGGAAGGCCAATCCGCAGCGCTCGGCAAGCGGTTCGGCGGCCGGATCGCGATAGCCGAAGATGCGGATGCAAACCAGCCCCACGACGGATGCCACCCGGTAGCAGTAGAGGTAGAGCTCGTCGAAAGACCGGTAACACACAGTCGGCGGGGCCATCCCCACCGGGGCGCGCTCGACCGGGGAGGCCGAGGAGGGATCGGCGGGGCGCGGGTCCGACTCTTCGATGTCCATCGCCGTGCCGTAGGCCAACTGGTCGAGCAGGACCACCGGAATCTGGTAGGAGCGAAGCGCGTCGGTGAGCGCCAGCAGCACGGGATCGTCGGTGGGCTGGCCGGCCTGGGTGGCGTGGAAGGCTTCGACCCAGGCTCCGAGCTTCTGCCGCCGCTCGTGCGCCGTCAGGCTGACATCGTCGGCCAGATCATCGCAGCGCCGCATGTAGGCATAAATCGCGTACAGCGCCCGGCGCTTGGGCGCGGGCAGCACCAGAAAGGCGTAATAGAAGTTCTTGGCCGCGGAACGGGTGACGGCGCGGCAAACCGAGTAGGCCACCGCGAGCTGCGACTTGGTGGGAGAAGACTGAACCGGAATTTGCTGCACGGCCGCGCTCACCGGAGCTTCCCCAGCGCGGCGCGGGCCACGAGAGCCAGTTTTCGGGCCTTCGAAATCACCGGCCGCCGCCCCAACACGGCGTGATCCTGGCGCTCGATGGCATCGAGAATTTCCTGTCCGCCGCGACTGAATAACTCGAGATCGACCGCCAGCGAACGATCGACTTGCTTCGCCAGCGGTAGTCCTTGGCGGAACCAATCCCGGGCGCGCGCCACCTCCAAGCCCATCATTTGGCAGAAGGCGGGGGTGTTGTGCCCCTCGGCGATGTCATTTTCACTCACTCCGTAAACCGCCAGATCTTCCCCCGGCAGATAAATCCGGCCCTTCGAGTAGTCCGCGCTCACGTCCTGCCAGAAGTTGGCCAACTGCAGCGCGGTGCAGGTGAAATCGGAAAGCGCCTGGCGTTCCCGGTCGCGGTAGCCGCACAGATAGAGCACCAGATGGCCTACCGGATTCGCCGAGTAGCGACAGTAGCCGATCACATCGTCAAATCTAGGATAGCGGGCGACCCGCTGGTCGTGGCGAAACGCGGTCAGCAAGTCGCGAAAGGGCTGCGCGGGGATATCGAAGCGGCGGACGGTGTCCGCCAGCGCCACGAAGACCGGATGTCGCGGCGTGCCCGCGTAGCAAGCATCGAGTTCGCTCTCCCATTGGTCGAGCAGCCGCAGCGAGGCCTCGGGATCGCCCACCTCGTCTCCCAGGTCATCGGAAATTCGACAATAGGCATACACATTAAAGAAGTGCTGCCGCAGCTGATGCGGCAAAAACCAGGAGGCCACCGAGAAGTTTTCGTAGTGCGTTCGGGCCAGACGACGGCAATACTCGCGGGCCTCAGCCGGCGAGGCCGGCCGCTCCGGAATGGCGTACTCCGGGGGTAGGCTGTGCCAGTCCGCCAGGACGGACGCTGGCCGAGCTTCGTTGCTGGCAATGGATGACATTCGGTCCCGTCCCCCCGGACTCACTCCACCAAGTCAAATTTCAAAAAAGCCAATCCGGGAAGCTCCGCTCGGCGCCCTCGAATTCAGTGCCCTGGAATGATGGCCGTCTTGATATCGCCGTTACGATTGAGCATGTGGCGCAGGACCTGCTGTAGCCGGGAAAGCGGTGCTTCCCCGGTAATGTAATCGGTCGAACGAATCTTCTTCTCGGCGATGAGGGCGAAGGCCTTGCGCACCGTCTCCGGAGTGTGATGAAAGGTGGCTTTCAGCGTGACTTCCGAGTAGTGCAGCCGGTCGGTATCGAGCTGCACCTTGGTGCCGCTGGCGCAGCCGCCAAAAAAATTCACCGTTCCGCCCTTGCGGACCATGTCGATCGCCCACTCCCAGGCCTCGGGACGTCCGACCGCTTCGATAACCACATCGCTGCCGCGCTTATCGGGAGAAAGCACATGCACCGCGCGCACCGGGTCCTTGACGTGGGTAATCTGGATCACTTCGTGCGCGCCCATGCGCTTGGCCGCCGCGGCCTGCGAATCCCGCTTGACCACCGAGATCACGTTGCAGCCGGTCGCCTTAGCCACTTGCATAAACATCAACCCAATCGGCCCGCCCCCGATCACGGTCACGGTGTCGCCGATTTCGACCCCGGTTTCGTGCAAGCCCCGCAGCACGCAGGCCAGGGGTTCGACCATGGCCGCTTCCTCAAAGCTGACCTCCGGAGGCATGGCCAGCATGTTGGTTTCGACGATCCGCCGGGGGATGCGAATGTACTCGGCGTAGGCGCCGTTATTGAACAGCAAGTCCTCGCAGAGGTTCTCCTGGTGTTTGGAGCAGTAGAAGCACATCTGGCAGGGCGCGGAGTTCAGCGCCACCACGCGCATCCCCTTCTTGAAGCCACGGACACCGGGACCGACTTCCTCGATCACTCCGGCCAGTTCATGGCCGAATAGCGCCGGCGGGACAATCATGCGCGCGTGGTAACCGCGCTGATATACCTTGACGTCGGTTCCGCAGGTCAGCGCGACCTGCACTTTCACGAGCACCTCGCCGTCTCCGACGCGGGGAATGGGAACCTGTTCAATTTTCAGGTCCTGCTTGCCATAGAGGACCGCTGCCGTCATCTTTCCGTTCACTTCGGACTTCCTTCCCAAGAGCTGCCCGGTTGGATCACGATCTTCATCGAATCCGGCTGAGGATGGGCAGCCAAGTTCAATGCTTCCACGCTGCTGGCCAGAGAGAAGCGGTGGCTGATCAAGCGTTCCAAATCCACTTCGCGGTGCATGACAAAACGCACCGACTCCTCCTGTAGCTCGACGGAAGCGCTATACGATCCCAGTAGTGTTTTCTCGTCCACGCAAACGGAGGCGGGATCGATCGTGGCCTCCCCGCGCAGGGTTTGCGCAAATAGCAAAATCCGGCCTCCAGGACGAACAGCGTCCATCGCGGTCCGGATCAGTCCGTTCCCCCCTACCGCCAGAATCGCGGCATCGGCGCCCCGGCCATCAGTCATCTCGCGCGCTCGGTTCACCGTATCGTCGCGCGAAGCGTCGATGATATTGTCTAGGCCGAAGCTTGTAGCTATTGTAAGCCTCTGCGGATACAAATCGGAAGTAATTACCCTGACCCCCGCCCGTTTGGCCAATACGCTCAGTAAGATGCCGATCGGCCCTTGCCCGATGACTAGAACTGTTTCATGGGCTTTGAGGCCGAGCCTTTCGATTCCCTTCATGCAGGTATTCACGGGCTCGACAAACGAGGCCTGCTCAAAGGAAACTCCCTCGGGGATCGGCACCGTGCCCCGTCGCACGATCCAATCCATCACCCGCACGTATTCCGCAAAGCCCCCGCCCGAGGGCTCAAATCCGGCGGTCGAGCCCACTCGCTTGTAGGTTTCACATTGGGCGAAGGTCTGGTGGCGGCAGTAGTAACACTCGCCGCACGGGATATGGTGGAACACCACTACCCGGTCGCCGGGGTGGAAATCGCTCACCCCCGGGCCGACCGCTGCCACTACGCCCGCGGTCTCATGGCCAAAAATGCGCGGGGCCGAGTGGGAGCCGGTGGCAATTTTTTTGAGATCGGTCCCGCAGACGCCGCAGGTATGCACGCGCACCAGCAACTCGCCGGCGCCAATTTCCGGCACCGCCACCGCTTCCAGGCGAACGTCTGCGATGCCCCGGTACACCGCGGCCTGCATGATGGCCGGGATGGCCGGTCTCTGGTCTTCCACCGCGAGTTGTCTGGCGATCGCCATGATTATGGCTTCACCGCAGCCGATGCTCGAAATATGGATTCCGATTGCTGCAGGGGGGTTGCGCCGAGCACCGCCAAGCTCTGGCACAGCCGGGCGGAGGCCTGCCGGCTATCGCGGGCCAGCTCGATCACCCTGCCCCAAAGCCAGGGCCGCAACGCCAGATAGAACGCAAACCCGGAGGTCCGGAACTGCCCATTCGGCGCCACGAATCGCCCGACCGCGGGCCAGGAGAAATCGCTGGCGTCGGAGATGGCTTTGCAGGCGAGAAAGCGCAAACCATGCGCCTGCGCGCCCCGGGCCACGGTCCCCGCCTCCATGTCCACGGCTTGCGCGCCGTAGGCCGCTCGCAGCTTGGCTTTCTGTCCGCGATCGGCAACGGAAGCGAAACTCACGAGCGCGCCCTCGCCCACTCCGGTGTCGGTGCGGCTCCCGTCACTGGCATCGATGACGGTACGCGGGGTGAGCACCTGCCCGACCCGCAGGCCGGGCTCGAGCGCCCCGGCAAATCCCGCCGAGATCAGCTGCTCTGGCCGATACAGCACAATCACCGCCTGGGTGGCACGACGGGCGCATTCCGCCCCTATCCCACCGCAAACCACTACCGTCCGGTCCCTCTCGAAGAACGTAAATTGGCGGCCGGCGGATTCCTGGCGGCGGACTCGCCAACCGTTCACCAAAGGGCGCACCTCGCGCTCGAGCGCAGCTACAATCGCGATCTTGGCCCCTGGTCCGTCGGTCATGCTGCTCCCGGCCACCAAACCCCGACAAAAACCGGATCTTGGTCTTTAGACATAGTGGTTTTCCTGAAACCACTCCACCGCGCGCCGCAAAGCTCGCTCAACCGGAACCGTCTTCCATCCCAGTTCCCGCTCCGCCTTGGCCGAGGAAACAAACATTTTCTTGCGTCCCATGCGCACCGCGTCGATGGTGGCGCGGGGCTCCCGCCGAAACAGGTGACCGGTGACCACCTCATCGACGACTCCGGTCATCAGCGCGAGGGCGTAAGGAACTCTCAGTNNCGCTCGCCGCTTCTTCCCTTCTCAAGAGCCGCGACATGCCCGCGCGCGCATTCCCCGACATCGACCAAATTCAATCCTGTATCCACGTAGGCGGGGAACTTCTTCTTCAGAAAATCCACAATGATGCGGCCGGTTGGCGTGGGCTTGATATCCCGTTCTCCGACGGGCGTTGTGGGATTGACCACGACCACGTCCTGCCCGCTGCGTCCGGCTTCGATCGCCACTCGCTCGGCCATGAACTTCGATCGCTTATAGGGCCCGATCATGTTCCCGAGCGCGACTGGAAAATCTTCATCGGCCGCGCGCCCGTTCGAGGTAAATCCCATGGTCGCCACGCTCGAGGTGTAAACCACCCGACGCACCCGGTTCTGGCGAGCCGCCTCGAGTACCGCCCGCGTGCCTTCGACATTGGAACGGTACATCTGGTCGGGATCGCGCACCCACAGTCGGTAGTCGGCGGCTACGTGAAACACCACATCACAGCCGGCCATGGCTTTCTCGAGCGAGGCCCGATCGCGCAAGTCTCCAACCGCGCGCTCCGCCTTCAGTCCCTCAATGTTCTGGCAGTTGCTCGTCGAGCGGACCAGGAGACGCAATTCGGCGCCCTGCTCGGCCAGAACGCGGGCGACGTGGCTACCCACGAAGCCGGTGGCGCCGGTGACGAAAGCTTTCAAGTCGGTTCCCAGTTCTCAGTTCTCAGTTTCCGTGGTCGAACCGAGAACTGGGAACCGTGGACTGAACTACTCGAGCGTCTCCGGCTGGAGCGAAATATTGGTCTCTCCGGCCGCCTTGCGTTCCCAGTAATTCCGCACCCAGGTTTCCCAATTCTTTCCCGCGGCCATGTCGCGTCCGCTAAAGGCCAGGCCGGCGACGTCCAAATAGGAAACACTGATCTTCCCGCCCCCATCTTTCGGCAGCAGGCGCACGTAGGAATCGGCCAGCGAGCTGCCGGGTCGCCGGTCAAAGATATAGCCTTCGACGTGGCTCCCGTCCTGGCACGTGATCCGCACATCGCCGCGATAGTCGAAGGCCTGCTCGAGAGCGGCGCGGAGCTCGTCCTCGCCGGCGAGGGCAGCCACCGAACCTTCGAGCTTCGGATGCGCGGTTCCCGGAGCGAGTTCGACCGCATCCGGATCGGCGGCGTGGGGGACCCCGCGTCCAGCTTCCCGGCCGCTCATACCCTAGTCTCCTCGGCCACCGGTCCCTCAATCTGCACCAGCGGCCCGAAGGCGTGCACCGGAGTTGCCGGCTCCTCGAGCAACTGGAGCGCCGCGCGATCTTTGTAGCTGCCGAACATGCGGGCCTTCACTTCCTGCCACATGCCGCCGAGCGAGCCGAACATATCATTCACCGCCGAGGCTTCATATCCGCTGTGCACCATGCAGTTGGCGCACTTGGGGTTGCCCGACTCGGTTCCGTAGCGCTCCCAGGCCGTGGCCGCGAGCAATTCGGCGAAGCTGTCGGCGTAGCCGTCCTGCAGCAGATAACAAGGCTTCTGCCATCCAAACACGTTGTAGGTCGGCATGCCCCAGGGGGTACAGGAGTACTCGCGCTTGCCCATCAGGAATTCCAGAAACAGCGCCGACTGGTTGAACTTCCATTGCTGGCTGCGGTTCGACAGCATGCCCCGGAACAGCCGCCGGGTGCGGGCGCGGCCAAGAAAATGCTGCTGATCGGGCGCCTTGTCATAGGAGTACCCGGGCGACAGCATCATGCCCTCGACCCCCAATTCCATCATCTCGTCGAAGAAGGCGCGCACGCTCTTCGGGTCGGCGCCATCAAATAGCGTCGTGTTGGTGGTCACACGGAAACCCTGCGCGAGCGCCGCCTTGATCCCTTCGACCGCCTTTTCATATCCGCCTTCGAGGCAAACCGAAAAGTCGTGGTGCTCACGCTGTCCGTCCATGTGGACCGAAAACGTCAGATACTTGCTCGGCTTGAAGAGATGAAGTTTTTCTTTTAGCAGCAGCGCGTTGGTGCAGAGGTAAATGTACTTCTTGCGCGCGACGAGCCCCTTCACAATTTCGGCGATCTGGGGATGCATCAGGGGCTCGCCACCGGGAATACTCACGACCGGCGCGCCACATTCATCAACTGCCCGGAAACACTCCTCGGGACTCAGATTCTTCTTCAGGACGTGGGCCGGATACTGAATTTTGCCGCAGCCGGCGCAGGCAAGATTGCAGCGAAGCAGAGGCTCGAGCATCAACACGAGCGGGTACTGTTTGCGTCCCTTCAGCTTTTGGCGGACGACGTACGACGAAACCGCCCACATCTGAGATATCGGTCCCGGAACGCCCATCTATGAAACCTCGCTCAGTACCACACGTGCGCCTGAATCACGATTGTCACCGCTTCTATGATGCCACGTTCGACGCCCGGTGTGAACCTATGATGTGGGACCCGCTAGAGCCGCTGCCCAGTTAGCCACTCCCGGCCAAACACCGTCGCAGGAGGCCCCAGCAAGCGCAGGTTAGTTTGTGACTGGTTTTTGCGGCTGAGAGGCGTAGGCAGGCTCAACCTGCAGCACCTCTTGCACGCGCGGGTCCTTGATGACCTTTACAAAGTCCGGGTCCTTCTCGGCCGCGCGGAATTCCTTGTAGCCTTCGTCGCGCGCCATTTTCAAATAACGCGCCGCGCGCTCCGCGTCGCCAATCTTCGCGTAAGATTTCGCAAGAATGAAATGGAGCGCTCCCGGATCGGGAGCAGAACGCTGTTGCAGAATTGACCCGGAATTTCCCTTATGGTCGAAGACGTCGGGGTCGAGCGCCAGGGCCTGGGCGAACACCGCCATCGCTTTCGGATATTCCCTGATACCGCAATAAGCGTAGCCGAGATTGGTGTAAACAGTGGGCAGAGCGTTCCCCTTGGAGATCGCCTGGCGATAATACTTGATCGCTTTGCCGTAGCGCTGTTGTGAGTATTCGACAGTCCCAAGATTGTTCAGGGCGTTTGAGGAAGTCTTGTCCGCGTGCGCAGCGAGCTTGTAGTAGCGTTCCGCCTGATCAATATTGCCAATTTGTTGGCTGGCGACGCCCAGGAAATTGAGTACCTTCGCATCATGAGGATCGTCAATCAAGACGGTCTGGTACGCATGGATGGCCTCGTCGTATTGCTTGCGGGCCATGAAGAGGTCCGCGCGCATCTCGGCCTGTTGCAGGGGCGTCATCGCGCGGTAACTGGGACTTTCGGTCGCCGAATCGACGGGAGTAGTGCCTAACGGTGCTCGGGGAACCTGCTGAGCTCGGACACTTCCGGCGATTAGGACAAATGAAATTGCGAAGAGGGCCAAACGCGTCATTGCCCTACTCCTTGCCGCACCGCTGCGGTCGCGCGCGGCCTACTGCTTGGGTTTTGAATCGTCCGCAGGCTGCTTGCTTCCTCCGAAGATACCAAATATCCGGTCGAGAAGACCTTTTTTCTTNNCTTCTCCGGCTGCTCGGCCGAGGGTGTCCCGGCATCGCCTGGCTTTTGCCCTGGTTTGACGTTCTGCGCGGAATTCGGGCGCTGGTTCTGGAGACCTCCGACAGGCTGGCCCGAAGTGTTCACGGCAGGCGCGGTAGAAGCGGAAGAATTCTGATCTCTGCCGAAAAGGTGCGAGAGCCAGCCCTGACCGGACTGCGCATTTTCGCCGCCGTGGAGCTGGCAATACTGTGTTGGCTCGCTTCCGGCGATGAAGTATT
>PKYX01000465.1:624-5325 GCA_003132825.1 Acidobacteriaceae bacterium | reverse complement strand
CTGGGTTTTCGTGTTCCCTCTGTTGCTGGCGCTTGGCCTGGGCATCGCCTTCCGGAATAAGCCCGCCGAGGTAACTTCGATTGCTATCGTGTCCGGCCCCGGTGCCCGAGACGCGCTGGCTCTGATCGAGCGCGCGCCCCAGCACGGCTCTATTCGCACGGTGATCCTTGACCAGGCCCAAGCTCTGCAGGATTTCCGCCTGGGCAAATATGATCTTGTGGTCGAGGCCGTCGCCGGGGGAAAAATTCAGTACCGTTACGACCCCGCCCGGCCCGAAAGCGTGCTTTCCCGCATTGAGGTGGATGACGCTCTCCAGGACGCCGCCGGCCGCAGGGACCCGGTCTCCACTTCCGCCGTCGCTTCGACCGAGCCCGGCTCCCGCTACATCGATTTCCTCATCCCCGGCCTGTTGGGCATGAACCTGATGAATGCCGCCATGTGGGGCATCGGCTTTGCCCTGGTCGACATGCGCCAGCGCAAGTTGCTGAAGCGTTTTGTTGGCACTCCCATGCGGCGCAGCGATTTCCTGCTTGCCCTGACCAGCAGCCGCCTGGTGCTCATGTTGATTGAGGTCGCGTTGCTGCTTGGTTTCGGCGTGCTCGTATTCCACATGCGCGTGCTTGGATCTCTCTGGACCATCGTGCTGATCGGCGCCATCGGCGCAGTCGCGTTCGGCGGACTTGGGCTGCTCACCGCCAGCCGCGCACAAAAGATCGAAAGCGTGAGCGGCCTCATCAACCTGGTGATGATGCCCATGTGGATTTTCTCCGGTGTCTTCTTTTCCTATGCGCGTTTTCCTGCCGTCACCCAGCCCTTTATCAAGGCGCTGCCTCTCACCGCGCTCAACGACGCCCTGCGGGACACCATCCTGCAAGGAGCTCCGCTGGCATCCCAATCCGGGCGCTTGCTGATCCTCGCCCTCTGGGGAGGGATTTCTTTCGTGCTCGCCCTGCGTTTGTTTCGCTGGACCTGACGCCGAATCGCAGTTCTGCAAGGTGATCCGGGCGGAACAGACGATTGCGCCGAGGCGGACCTAGGAGATACGGGTCGGAGTGGGCCGCGGAAAGCGGCGGAATGACGCGACCATTGCCTGAATTCGCATTCGTTGATTTTGGGGAATAATCATGGTGAAAAGCAAATCACCGGTCTCGGTCAAGGGTATTATTCTTCGAAACAACCATGCCAATGCCGAAGTTCTTCTGCTGCGAAACGACAGAAAAGAGTGGGAATTACAGTCCTTGGCTGCCGCCCGCTTTTCCGACCACGCCAGCTATGTAAAAGTTCCGCTCCGTTTGTACGCAGGTGATCTCATCAGTTCGTGTACGGCGCTCCTCGGCCGAGGGGAGCAATGAGCAATGACTGGAACTCGATCTCCCGAGGCACTGCTTTTCTATTCCCCTAACGGCATAGCGCGAATCCTCGCTCGCAGCGCTGCAAAGGAGTCACTGGCGGCGCTTGTTGAGGCATTTTGAGCGGTGCCGGGTGCCTCCCCACTTTTCGGTAGGCAGTGCGCTTCTAGTCCGCTGATAGCGATGGATTGTTTTTCCAGAAGATTTACCAGCTCGAGCAAAACTTTTTTCATGACACCTCCGTTCTGGTCCTTCGAGTTTCCGCTTTTTACGAGAGGTGTCAAGCCGCAGGAGGACGGTGCTCGACGGGGACCTATTCCGGCGGCCAAAATTGGCGATGTGTCCCCTGGCGGCGTACCATTGAGCATGAGCCAAACATGTCCAGAATTCCTTGACGCGGATCCCTCGGACCGCTCTCGAGATGCCCCGGTCTTACTTCGACAAGAGCCCGCTGAAGAAGAAGACGACGAGGACGACGAGGATGACGAGGATGACGGCAAACACGATGCCAAGGATGACGACCAGGGTGACGAAGGCTACTCGGAGTGAGCGGCCCGACCAGAGATTCGCAGGCAGGGCGGTCGCCGCTGCCAGGCAGCGACCCTCCACTCCGCAATTCTCTCTAGGTGCGTAGATTTCAATCGACCGCGAGAATTACTTTTCAATATCGAAGTAAATCTTCGTGGTAGTGCGATACTTCGTTATCTTCTTGCCATCCAGTTCCATCTCCAGTTCTGCCACCCGTGCCCATTTCATACCTCGAACCGTTTTTGCGGCTTCTGCGATGGAGTTTTCCGCCGCCTTGGCGAAACTCTCTTTGGAAGTTCCGACTATCTCAATAATCTTTTGCGTCATTGCGATTCTCCTCGGGTCCTTCACTGTGGATTGTACCCCTGACCTGTTGCGCTGCCTCACGGGTAAAATGCTGGGGTGCAGATGCAGCTCACATTCCGGCATTCACTGCGCAGCAGCCGCCGGTTCGTGTTTGAAAACATCATGGACCTTGAGCACGTGTGCGTGGTGCACCGGAAATGGTTCCAAAACCTGCGCGTGCGTATCGCGCGGCCGGATTACGTCGAGTATTGCCTGACGGGCTTGTTCTACGGACTGAAGCAGGAGGTGCTGGCTCGTGGTGGTCCGCTCGACCACGATCGGTATTGGTACGAGTTTGTTACCGCCATTGCTCGGATGCGAGTCGAGGGCAGACTGGAGGGGGAAGACGGAAACCTGATGCAGACTGAGGTTATAACATTCCGTTTTGCGGGGCTGCTGGCACCGATCTTCTGGTCCCTCCGGCCGCTCTTCGTACGTCAAAAGCAGGACATCCTGGCAGCAGATACCGCCTTGCTGGAACGAGAATTCGCGCTTGAACAGCGAGGTTTCGAGCGCAAGGAATCGAGCACCCCACGCGTGGTTGTATACGGGGGAAACGGTTTCTTCGGTCGCATCATTGTCGACGACCTGCTGCGGCATACCCCCGCACGGATCGAGATTGCATCGCGCACCGCCCACAGAATCGAATTTCCGGGTTTCGAGGACCGAGTGCGGTTTGTCGAATCCGATCTCCGCGACCCGGTGTCAGTCCGGCACACTATCGCCCGGGCAGACTTACTGATCGTTGCCGCCGGTCCGTTTCAGGGCATGCCACTTACCGCACTCGAGGCATGCGTGGCCGAGCGGGTGCCATACCTTGACGTGGCCGATGATCGCGATTTCGTGCGCCGCGCCTATGAGCTCGCCGAATCGGCAGCAACACCGCTGGGGGCTGTCGCCTTGATCGGTTGCTCAGTGGTTCCGGGCCTGACGTCACTGCTGACCCGGTTCGCCCAAACCACCGTCCCCCGCATCACCCAAACGAAGATATGCATCTCTCCGGGCACGCGACACCCGCGCGGACCGGGATCGTTCGCCTGCCTTCTTTCGACCGTCGGACGAGGGTTCACGGCGCCGACCGACGGCCACGAAGCACCCGTCACCGGGTGGACGAAGCCCGAACGAGTCAGCTTCCCGCCGCCGATAGGAGACCGCACCGCGTACCGGGTGGTGGATATCGCGGACCATTTCATTCAGCCGCGCTATTTCGGGACTCGAACCGTAGAGTTCAGGATAGGATCGGAGCTATGCGCCCTCAACCTGCTGCTATCCGCGGTCGGGCGTGCCCGTCAGGCGTTCAGGGTGCCGCTAAGCTGGTTGGTCGGTATAGGCCGCGTGCTGATCCAGGTCGCGGCGCTGTTTGGCTCAACCGCCGGGGGCGTACTGGTCGAAGTCACAGGATACGCAGGCGAAGAGCCTCGCAGCGAGAGCTGGTGCGTCCTCGCCGGCCACGGGGGCGAGCGGATTCCCTCCATGATTGCGGCAATCGCAGCGGACATGGTTCTGCGCAAAGAAATTGCAGGAAGCGGGGTCGTGCCACTACCAGACTGGATCACGCGCGATGGACTGATTGGCGAACTTGCCGCTCGGGGCATTCGGACCGCAATCAGCACAGGGGGTGGAGAGTGGCGTGATGTCGGTCGTACGGCGGGCTGAGGACAGCCGAAATCGACGCATCCGAGGGCTGACAAAATGACCGACCCGGAATCGCCCCGGTCACCCCAAAACCGTAGAACTCACGGGACGCAGAAGCCGCACCGTGGACCAGCCAATGGAGGTTCCCAAGAACGCACCGGCGATTACGTCCGAGAGCCAGTGATAGTTCCCCGCTACGACCGCGCCCGATAGGAGGCCGACGAGGAGCAGGCCGAGTACTCGCCAGCGGGGAGCCACGATCCAGAGCACCGACGCGATCGCGGAGGAAATGGCCGCCGTTCCCGACGGGAACGACCCCAAGGTCGTCCCACCGCGCAGGAGGTGGAACCCATAAAGATGGTTCTGAACGTAACCCGGGTCGGGCCAGGCACGACCAAAGATGTGCTTCAAGATGATGTCGGCCGCCACCGCCCAAATTGCGCTCCACGCACAGAGCAACGGTATTTCGGTCCACCGCCGAAGTTGACGACCGGATACTACCCAGATCCCACACCCAAGCAGGAAGAACAGAGCAATTACAACCACGAGATCGAGCGGGCGAAGCATGCGATCAAGCCAAATCCACAACGCTGTGTGGCGTAGATGCGCTTCGATAAACTCCGCTAGGGCGCGATCCACATAGGCGATGCATACTTCGACCGTAATAGCGCACAGAACGAGCGCCAGCAGCCAGTAGCGGAATGCGGGGCGGTGAGTCATCGATTGCGGCTTGCGAATTGTCTGATCTGGGTAAATGGAGATCAGGCTACAGCAAATACAATCTGCGAGGCAATACTTTGAGAGCTCAGCTGAGATCGGCTCGATCATCAGCCCCTCTCTAGGC
>PKYX01000465.1:0-616 GCA_003132825.1 Acidobacteriaceae bacterium | reverse complement strand
GCTGCTGGGTTAAGATGTAGCCGAGGAGACCAATGTATATTCCAAGGCATAACCTGGAGAAACGCGTCTCCGTGATGCACGCGTTGATGGTTGCCCAACCGCTTGCAACTCTCGTGACTTTAGGAGCCACCGGACTGTTCGCTTCTCATATTCCAATGGTCCTCGAGGACGATGGCTCACAGTTCGGCGTGCTACAAGGTCATATCTCCCGCGCCAACACCCAGTGGCACGATTTCGTGCCGACAGTAGATGCGCTGGCGATTTTTGCCGGCCATCAGCACTACATTTCTCCCAATTGGTATCCCGGAACAAAAGAGCATGGCAAAGAAGTGCCAACTTGGAACTACGTCGTGGTGCATGCCTCTGGCCCCTTGAAGGTAATCCAGGACCACGAATGGCTCCTGAAAAACGTCGAGAGATTGACCAACATCCATGAAGCGGGAGCGCCGGTTCCATGGAAGGTCAGCGATGCGCCAGAGGACTTCATCAGATCGCAGTTGAATGGGATTGTCGGTCTGGAGCTAGCGATCCAGCGGCTTGAGGGCAAATGGAAGATGAGCCAGAACCGGACCGAGAGGGACCGAAAGGGCGTGATAGACGGCCTGGCAAAACTCAA
>PKYX01000521.1 GCA_003132825.1 Acidobacteriaceae bacterium | reverse complement strand
AGCCATGGCGACCATCAGTTCCACCATGCTGAAGCCTCGATCTTGGTTTGCGGTTCTTGCTTTCATAGGACCTTGCCTCTCAGCGGTACGACGAGATCAGCGCCTGCACGGTGTAGCTGCGCTGCTTGCCGGTGGGGGTCGGGTACTGAATCGTTACTGTGATCTGACGCAGGTTCCCGTTCGGAGTGCCGTCAGGGTTGTTCGTATTGGTAATCAGAATCTGACGCTTGAAGTTGCTGAGCACGATCGGAACATCCGGGGGCGTCGATCCGGTGAGGACCCCGCTCGGGCCGGGCACGGTGATGGTGGAGGCTGGAACGTCGTCCGCAGTGCCATCCAACCCGTCGGGGCCGGGATCGGTCAACGCCACCAATCCCGCGGTAAAGATACCCGGACCGCCTCCCGATATGTTTTGGATCTGCGCCCAGGTGATCTGCGCAGTTTCCCGAGCGGTGTAAATACTCTCGAGAGCTTCGGTGGCTTTCTGCCGCCCGAGAGTGTCCAGCTGCACGGTCTGGGTGGAGCTCACGGCCACGGCAAAAACCGCGATCATGCCCACCAGTCCGACTGTGACGATGACGGTTGAAATCATGGCTTCGAGCAGCGTGAAGCCCTTCTGCCGATCCGCGCGTGCCGGTTTGCGTTGTGTTTTTTTCATTGTTCAATCCAGGTAGACGTCCCCGCTTTGTTGATCAGCCGCCATCCTCGAACTCTCCCGCTGGCGCCAAACAAGGTGATCGACCGCGAACTGTAAAGCTGTCCGGTCCGGGCCAGATACAACACTCCGTTATTCAGGTTCCCGTTGGTATCGCGCGCCGAGCCGTCGGGAAGAAACATGATTTGGTCCTTCTTGCCGCCGGTTACGCCCTGGTCGAAATCAAGGGCAACGGCTCCTGCTCCGAATCCATCGGGCACGGTCGTCGCGCTCGTAGGAATGCCGGACAGGGCCTGAAATTGGACGTCGGCGGGCAGGTTGATCAGGCTGATCTGCAAAGCCGACGAAAGCGCAGCGCCGGAAGGCCATTGGTAAATCTGAATGCTTTGCGCGGTGGGTATGCCGAGAGGGGTTGCGGCTCCGCTCGGTGAGTCCGTGCCGAAGCAGACGATGTACTGTGCCCGGCCTTCAACGGCGCGCTCGCGTGCCGCCCGGACCTGGGCGAGGGCGGTGTTGTAGGCCTGGTTCACATGAGAATCTTGGAGAGCCGGTTGCAGGCTCAGAAAGGTGACGGCCATCATGATCATGGCGATGGCCAGGACGACGACCATCTCGAGCAGCGAAAACCCGCGCGCCTTGCTGGACACCATGTGCTCCTTAAGCTTGCCCTTATCGGGGAGATGCTTCCCAAATCACTCAGTTGTTCACTGGATTCCGGGCTCGCCGCTGCGCCATCCCCTGGCTGCAGACTGGCTTCCGTGGCTGCGGATGAGAGGGAGGGTTGCCGCTCCACGATCAGCGGTGATACGAATTACCCGCAGCAGACTTCATCGTATGGAGGGTGAAGGAGGGCGTCAAAGCACCAAAGTGTCGAGTCGGCGGATTGGACCTAGGTAACGTAACCAGGGCAGGTAACCTCGGTCATTTTGGCGTCTTTTCCGCAGGAGAGAGCGTGGGGGCAGAGGCGGCTGGCTTTTCTCAGCCCCGGGACCGGGCGGCCAGCGCTTTTTCGGACTTGCTTTCGGTACGGCGTGTGCTTGGCACGTAGACACAGGAGCGAAAGTCGTAGTGTTCTGCCAAACACCTCCCGCAAAGATGCAGCTGGTGCACCTTGCAATGCACGACGGGCATCTCGGTCCCGCACAGATCACAGGCGCCGCGCAGCCGGCGACCGGCATGTTTGGATTCCTTGGCTGGAGCTCTCCCGGCGGGGTTCGATTGCAGCGCTTGTGCCTTTAGGTAGAAGCCGGCCGCCGAAGCGAGCGCTCCCATCCCGAAAACGGTCGCCGCTGCCCCGAGCAGGCTGCGATCCCCACCGCTCCCGAAAGCCGCTGGCAGGACGCACAACCCGATCAACCCCACCAGGACACCTACCGCGATCATCCAGTTGCCTGTGCGTGAGGTCATAATTCCTTTCGCTTTCTGAAGTCTCCGACCGGAGAACGGGCGTAACCATCCGATGGATTACGTCTCAGAAAACATATCGGCTTCTTGGTTCCGACTCCAGATTACCGAAGTCACCGTCTGGCCTGCTGAGCGCCCAACCATGACCATGGTAACTTGTCGACCGGCTCGCTCGTACTTAGCATGACTTGGGTATGGCTCTCGGTGCGCTTTTGGTGTATTCGGATGCGGACGCAGCGCGGGTGCTTGGCCAGATCCTTGCGGATCGGGGCATCGAGGTAGAGCGGTGCGACGCTGCGGGCTTGGCTGCCGCCCGTGTGGCGGGGCAAGGCCTGGCCGTGCTGCTGGTGGATTGCAAGGACGAACCGGCAGCGATCGAATTGATCACCGCGGCTCGGTCGGCGACCGCCAATGCGACCATGCTGATCGTCGCCATTGTGGACGCGCGCAACGATACCCGCGAGCTTTTTGCCCGGGGCGCGAACTTCCTGTTGTACAAACCGGTTTCGGAACGCGCAGCCGAGAGTCTGCAGGCGGCCTGGAGTCTGCTGCCCCGCGACCGGCGGAGCAAGAAACGGGTCCATGTCTCGTCGCAAGCTTCGATTACCTATGCCACAACCGAGGACGCTCCGGTCCCCCTGCTGAACCTCAGCGGAGACGGAGTTGCGCTCCATTCCCAAGGTAAAATGCCACCCCCCTGCCGAGTGTATTTTCAGTTCACTTTGCCCGGGGATCCCGCTATCGTGCGTCTTTCGGGAGAGGTGGTCTGGCAAGACGCGCGCGGTCAGGTCGGGGTGCACTTTGCCCATGTGCCGCAGGCTTCCCGGCGTATGTTGGACGCGTGGCTGCGCAAGGGACTCCCCCGGCCCGAGGAACAGGACGAGACTACGACCTTGGTTCTCGAATCTCCGGATATCGAACTGGATAAGGGACTCCTCCGGCCGGAGGAGCAGGACGAGACTACGACCTTGGTTCTCGAATCTCCGGATATCGAACTGGATGAGGAGCCTGCGCCGGTTGAGTCGGGCCCGGCGCCGGTATCGAGTTCAGCGCCCGTATCCAGTTCAGAATCCGTATTGGAGAGCGAACGTCGCGCTCAGGCGCGCAGAACCTGCCGCTTGGGCGTGAATATCTATGGTCCGGGAGGCGGGGCGTTGCAGCATTGCATTCTGACCGACATCAGCGGCGGCGGTTGTTACGTGGAGACCACCCATCCGCTGGCCGAGGGAAGCAACGCGATCATCGAATTGCGGACCGAGGAATTGCAATTGTACGTGCGGGGAAAAGTGCAGAGTAAGCATCCCGGCTACGGCATGGGTGTCGAGTTCAAACTGCGGACCGAGGAAGAACGCGAGCAGGTGAAGAAGCTGACCGCATACGTTGATTCCCAGCTCGAGGCTCGATCGGAAGCCACCCTAGAACAGAGCTAGCCGACCGCAGGATCGAGAACCATAGGCTCCCGGCTGGCCTCAATTCCTTCCTTCCCGCTCCACCGCTTCACGGAAGTAGTCAAGCGATCGTCTGAGTCCCGATTCCAGATCAACCCCCGGCTCCCAACCCAGCAAAGTTCTTGCCTTAGTGATATCCGGACGCCGCTGCTTCGGATCATCCGGGGGCAGCGCTTCGTGCCGGATTCGGCTCTTCGATCCCGTGACCGCCAACACCTGCTGAGCGCATTCGAGGATCGTGAACTCGGTTGGGTTCCCGATATTGACCGGCAGGTGTTCGGAAGACTTGGCCAGTCGCAGCAAGCCGTCAATCTCATCACTCACGTAGCAGAAACTTCTGGTTTGACTGCCATCTCCATAGACGGTGAGGTCTTCGCCCCGCAGCGCCTGCTTCATGAAGTTGGGAATGACGCGGCCATCGTTGAGCTGCATGCGCGGCCCGTAGGTGTTGAAGATGCGCGCGATGCGCGTGTCCACTTTGTAATAGCGGTGATAGGCCATGCTCACGGCCTCGGTGAAGCGCTTGGCCTCGTCGTAAACCGAACGCGGGCCGATGGGATTCACATTGCCCCAATAGGTTTCCTTCTGCGGATGCTCGAGCGGATCACCATAGCATTCTGAAGTCGAGGAGACCAGATACATAGCGCCATACTTCTGCGCCGCCTCGAGAGCATGGAAGGTTCCGAGCGAACCCACTTTCAGGGTCTCGACCCCGTGCACGGTGTAATCCACCGGGCTGGCCGGGCAAGCGAAGTGAAACACGTAATCCACCGGACCGCAGTCAAACGGCAGGGTGATATCAACCTGGCGAAACTCGAACGCCGATTCGTGGCGAAGATGCTCGAGGTTGGACTGTTTGCCGGTCAGCAGGTTGTCGAGCGCGATCACCGAGTAACCTTCGGCCAGCAATGCGTCGCACAGGTGGGAACCGAGGAAGCCGGAACCGCCGGTTACCAAGGCACGTGGTTTGCTCATGAATTATTGCGTTTCCTTACGGGAGTGGCTGCCTCGGCAGGCTGAGGTTTGGGCGCTGAAGTTGGCCGGCCGACGCAGTAGTAGGTCAATCCGTGCGCGGCCATGGTTTCGGGATCGTAGAGGTTCCGCCCATCAATGACGATAGGATATTTCAACGCAGTCCGCAGGCGTTCGAGATCCAACCCGGCAAATTCTTCCCAGTCGGTCAGGATCAGGAGCGCGTCGGCGTCGTGGGCGGCTTCGTAGGGGCTGTCCACGAACTTCACGTTCCCCTGCAACACTTCGGCCGCCCGTTGCTGGGCCGCCGGATCGTAGGCGGCAATCTGGCAACCCTCGCGCAGCAAGGCCTCGAGCAGCATAATCGCCGGCGATTCTCGAACATCGTCGGTGCCGCCCTTGAAGGCCAGTCCAAGCGCGCCCAAGCGTTTGCCCCGCAGCGTCCACAGGGCGCTTTGCACCTTGCGCAGGAATCGGTGGCGCTGGTCCTCGTTGATGCGCATGACTTCGTCGAGCAGACGGAACTCGTAGCCGCACTCTCGCGCCACGGAGCGGAATGCCATCAGATCCTTAGGAAAGCAGGAGCCGCCATAGCCGATTCCAGGATTGAGAAAGCGCGGTCCGATGCGGCTGTCCGTGCCGATCCCACGGCAGACCTGCTCCACGTCGGCGCCTACGGATTCGCAGATGGAGGCCACTGCGTTGATGAAAGAAATCTTCATGGCCAGGAAGGCATTGGAGGCATGTTTGATCAACTCCGCGCTCTTGGCGCTGGTGACGATCAACGGGGGAGGAATGCAGGCCTGCGCGGGGCGGGGAATCGCATCCGGACGCTGGTAGTAGCTGCCGTCGGTCAGCGGAGCATAAATCTCGCGCAGCACCGCGGCGCAGCGTTCACTGTCCGCACCGAGGACGATGCGGTCGGGATAGAGAAAATCCGTGACCGCCGTGCCTTCCCGGAGAAATTCAGGATTGGAGGCAATATCAAAGGAGTCGGGGGCTGCCGCGTTCCGCAGAATAATTTTGCGGACCCAGTCGCTGGTGTAGACCGGCACCGTGCTCTTTTCGACCACCACCTTGTAACTGTCGATCGCTCCGGAGATGCTGCGCGCGACCGACTCCACATACGACAGGTCGGCTTCTCCGTGCTCGGTGGGGGGAGTGCCCACGGCCACGAAAATAACCAAGCTGGCCCTTACCGCCGCCTGCAGATCATCGGAGAAAGTCAGCCGCTGGCCGCGGTGGCGTTCGAGCAACTCCGGCAGGAACTTTTCATGGATGGGAACCTTGCTGGCCCGGAGCGCAGACAATTTTTCCTGATCGTTGTCCACCAGGACGACGCTGTGCCCCAGGTCGGCGAAACACGCCCCCGCCACCAGGCCAACGTATCCCGAGCCCACCACCGTGATGTGCATCCCAGCACCTCGCCCTGGGGGAACCAGCCCTGCCTGCGCTCCTCCCGCCTAAAAATACTACCAGCTTTCGATTCGGGAAGGGGTTCACCCGTCCAATTCACGCGTCCGTTCGTCACACCGCGGTAGCGGGCATCCCAGCTTCACCCAGCCGTCCTGCGGGAGAAGGAGTGCGGAGTTCGAAGGATGGCATGCCGGTGGTTGGGGAAGGATCTTCTGGTTCTGCTGGGGTGCGCCGTCATCGGCATCCTGCCGGTGATCGCAATGTTTGCCGAGACCCGGAGGAACAACCGAGCAAACGCCCGATTCATCCGCAGGAAGCCTGGCACGCGGAGTGCGCCCTAAACGCGAGTCAAGGATAAGAAGACGCTGTCAATTCCGGAGAGTTTCGGTCAGAGCTCGCGATTTCGCATGAATCTTCGTCCCTTTTGTTCGCTGCCCAATCCGATGACGGTGACGAGCAGCAAAATATTGGTGAGCTCAAAGGTGGTGAGCGCCCAGCCGTAACCTAGCCGGTTGCGCAAGGCATACTCGATGGTGCTAGTCCCGGCTGCCAGCAGGATGCCGAGTTGGTAGGCAAGCCCGGGCATCAATCCCCTTACCCCGTCCGGCGAAAGTTCGTTCAAATGGGCCGGGATAATGCCCCACGCACCCTGCACTCCGGTTTGCATCACGAACGCGCCGATGGCCAGCGCGGCCAGCGAACCGCCAAAGGCCCAGACGGGAATGATGACCAAGCTGAGCGTAAGAGCGGCCACCATGCTCCGCCTCCGGCCCCAGGCTTCAGAAAAATGGCCAAAGACAATCGACCCGAGGACCGCCCCCAGGTTGTACAGGATCGCCATATAGGAGACCGCCCGGGCGCTGAAGCCCCGCGCAGACTTCAGGAAATCGGGATAAAGATCCTGGGTCCCGTGGGAAAGAAACATCATGAGCGTCATCAACAGAACCAGGTAGGAGAACATCTTCCAATGAGCGGCTGCGGTGCGGAGGATGGCGCCGAGAGTAGGGGCGCGGTGCTGTTTCCAGGCTTCCGGCTCGCGCACCTTACGACGAATGTAGAAGGCCAGCAACGCCGGCGCGGCTCCCACCCAGAACATGGCGCGCCATCCCCAGGCCGGCAGCACAAATCTTGCCGCGACCGCCGCTAGCAGATAGCCGATGGAATATCCGCTTTGCACGATCCCCGAAAGTATTCCCCGCCGTTTGGCGGGGGCGCTCTCCATGGCGAGAGAAGCGCCAATCCCCCATTCGCCCCCCATGCCAATGCCATAGAGCGCGCGCAAGATGAGGAACACGGTGTAATTGGGCGCAAAGCCGCAGAGCAGTTCGATGACGGAAAAAAAAACGACGTTCGCCATGAAGGGTTTGCGCCGTCCATAGCGGTCGGCCAGCAAGCCAAACAGGACTGCCCCAACCGGCCGCAGGGCGAGCGTGGCGGTCATGGTTAGGACGATTGCGCTCTTGCTGACGTGAAATTGGGCCGCCAGAGGGTCGAGCAGGAATACCAGCACGAAAAAATCGAAGGCGTCGAGGGTCCAGCCGAGAAAGCTGGCGGTGACCGCATGCCACTGGTCGGCGCGAGAGGAGGCGGCATTTGGGTCGGAACTCATTCGCGCTCGGAGACTCGCCATGAGAACACGGTTTCAGCGGTCGAAGCAACCTGCCGGCCGGGGCACGGCCGAGGTTTGTTGCCGCCCCGCGGACCCTATGGCGATCGGAAGGGACCTGCCCCGATCCGCCGCCCCCGGTCGTGACCGATCCCAGTTTTCCACAGCCGGCTGGCTGCTGGGCGCTCGGGACAAGGGATTGGGGCGGTTGGTGAAAAGTGCTGGCTACGCGGCTTGCCGCCGCGCGTGCCTCGAGCCCTCTCGAACCCCAGAATATTCCGCAAGACTGTGTCCTTTTGGACCGGGCCGGACGTCGTTTCTCGTTGACAACATGGGAGTTTCGCGCGAGACTCCGCTAAGTAGTCTGACGGCGGCGCGTGCGGTCGTGTTTTTTCTCCGGGCAAGTTCAAGGCTTGGGCGGCGAGACGGCTGTGGGCCGCACCAGTACCTGCGCCCCTGGCATGGCTCAACCACCCACCGTGCGGACCGATGCTTCTGAACACCGAGGCCGGAATGGCGAGCCGCTGGCGGCCGGTGCGACCCAACCGCGCAACGGTCAACCCCTCGACGCTTTGTCCATAAGGGTCTCCGGGAACGGTGCCGAGCCTTCCCCCGCCGATCCGGCACTCGAACAAGTCCTCACTTTGATCACCGAGCAGGCCTGCCTGGCGACTTCCGCCACCGCATCTGCCATTGCGGTGAAAGAACATAACCAGATCATCTGCCGAGCGACCTCGGGACCGAATGCTCCGGACCTGGGTATTCCCCTGGATACTGCTTCGGGTCTATCGGGCGCGTGCGTCCGCACGCGGGAAGCGCAGTACTGCGAAGATACCGAAATCGATTCCCGGGTCAACGCGGAGGCTTGCCGTCGTCTTGAAGTGCGCTCCGTGATGGTGGTTCCGCTTTTGCGCGAGCAGGAACTGGTCGGGGTCTTTGAGATATTTTCCCCCCTTCCTCAGGCCTTTGCGCGCCACGATCTCGAAAACCTGAACTCCCTCTCGCAGGCCCTCTTGGACGCACTCTATCCTCCTGAGGGCGGGTCCCAGGGCGACCCTCCCACTACATCATTCGATTTCAATTCTCCCCTCGCGGGTAAAGAGGCTTCCGACCGCCGCCTGGCCCCCGACCATCCGACGGAGTCTGTAATTCCGCGGGAAAAAGATCCGGCCGCCGAAATCGCGCTCGCTTCACCCTTGATCGATGCTCCTCCGCATCACCGGAAATCTCCTCTGCCGGTTGAGGCTTCCGTTTTTGACGACGCGGCTGCCCCGGCGCCGGCTGATNNTACATTGGCCCTGCTTCTAGGCTGGATGCTCGGCCGCGTTGGCTGGGAGCGGGCCAGGGGCGGAGCGAAGAACCAGCCCAGGGCTGGCAGTTCCTTGTCCAGCCCGAGCAATCCGTCGCAACCGCGGACTCAGACCTCGACCGCAGCCGAGGACGCTGATCCAATTCTGGTGGAACCGGCCGAGCGCGGCGCTCCGGCGAATGCCCCGGATGTGCCGGGCTCATCCGAGAATGAAATCTCGACCACGCGACGAACTCCCTTCCAACCGAAGAGCGGCACGGGTACGGCTTCGAGTGGCGGCTTAGTGGTATACGAGGATGGAAAGGTGATCTTCCGACAAATCTCGCCCGCCACCGACTCCGCTCTGAAGGCGCAAGCCCCGGTCGTAGTTTCCTCGCAAGTGGCTGGCGCACATTTGATTCGGCGGGTTGAACCGGTTTATCCGGAACTGGCCCGACAGCGGTTCATCCAGGGGGAAGTCACTCTCGAAGCTGTCATCGGCCAAGATGGCAGCGTCGAGGTACTCAAGTTGCTCAGCGGCGACCCGGAACTCGCCTCCTCCGCCGCGGATGCGGTTCGGCAGTGGCGCTTTCGACCCTACGAACAACAAGGCAAAGCGGTCCCGTTCAGCACGCGCCTCAGCGTCAACTTCCGCTTGCATTAACCCGGTTGTCGTTTTAAGGATTTGGAGCGTGGCCGCCAGCTTCACGGCCGATGAATGGAGAGCGGACGACCCGCTATCCGTTGGCGAGTTCTTTCGCCCGCTGGGCGGCTTTCACCACAGCCTTGATCAGTGTCA
>PKYX01000134.1:12587-16696 GCA_003132825.1 Acidobacteriaceae bacterium | reverse complement strand
AGGAGCAACAGGATGATTACTAAGATCGCGCCTTGCCCAGCGAATCTGTTTTCCACGCGAACCTCCAAATTGTTTGCGAATACTAAGTTGTCGAATGTCGAGGCATAAGAGCAATTCCCTCGCCAAGCCTCCGTGACAGACGGACTAAGTTCACGGCAAAGCCAGCCAACAAAAGTCGATACAAACAAAAAATGTTTTGTCTACCAAAGACTGAAGAGTGATGAGACAGGCTATCGTTCTGCACAGCTGTCTGTTATCGGGCTTGTAAAACTCAGGAGGTGAAACTAGCACTCTCAACACTGCGTGAAACAAGCGCCTAGACGGTCCCTAGGTCTCACCGCAAGCCACCCGGACGATAACGGGCGCGGCAGGTCCGGCGAGTTCAAAAAGGCGTAGACCGAAATACTGATTATGGAAATCAGAATCTGAGAATCAGTAGCTGATGGAGGCGATAGTACGTCGAGCGTCCAGCACATTTCTAACCTCGTCTGTCGTAACTCGACCCGGCGAGCTTGTGAAGTAAGACAAAGACCACAAACACAACAGTGTATTGACAGTTGTTATAGTCAGCATGAAACCCACCTCCCACAACGGCATCGCGGAGCGCCGAATGCCAATGCGACAGGAAACGATCCGTACTATCCACTCACGGGCGGNNGACAGGAAACGATCCATACTCGCCACTCACAGGCGGGCGGCCGATCGAGCGCATTGACGAGCGGTCGTGATAGGCACAGTCGGTAAACTTAAGTGCGGCGGAAACAGAGAGTTCGAATGGCGGGAAACAACTGGCGACCCTGAACCGGTCGCGCTGAGCGGTGAGCTAGAAAGTGCGGGTTTTCGGACGAAGGATGACGTAGGCCGGCAGACCGACGGCCTTGAAGGTCTGCATTAATCCCTTCGCGGGCTGCGAGTCGGGATCTTCCGCCTGGTACTTGATCTTCACATAGCCGGACAGAGCCGCTTTCACGTCGCTACTTGCGAGCGTGGTCTTGTCCATGGTCAGGCAGTTCTTGCACCAGGTCGCCCACATATCAATCAAGACAGGTTTGTTTTCGCGTTTCGCCGCCTCGAGTCCTTCGGCCAGCGACGAATGCCACCCGTCCTTCAACTGCTGCTGCACGCTCGCTGCGACCGCCGTCGGATCGACCCAGCGGTTTGAAAACAGCGAGTATGCCTCGTGACCGTAGTACGCGGCGGTCGCGAGGATGAAGACACCGAACGCCTGCTTGACGCGCACCATCCATTTTCCGGGCTTCGGCAGCGCCGAGATGCCTGCGCCGGCAATCGGCCAGGGGATCGCCATGCCGATCCCGAGGCAGAACGGCAGGGCCAGCGCCAGCTTGGTTCCAGTCGCGTAGAGATTGCTCGAGAAAATCACCACCTGAATCACCACCGGCGCGACGCACGCGCCGGCCAGCAACGCTGCGATGGCGCCCATGCTGAAGGCGAGCACGACACTGCCCTGGCGGCCGCCGCCGACCAACCCGCTGGAGTACTTGGAGAAGTCGATCAGCAGGACATCGAACATTGCCAGACCGAGCACGACGAACAGGATCGCGATGCCAAGATTGAACCAGGGCGAGGAATTGATCGTCCCGAACGTCCTGGCCGTCAGAATCGCGATGAGTCCAAGAATGCCGTAGACCATCGCCATGGCCGCGCCGTAGACAGATCCAAGCAGGAAACCACGGCCCCGGGACTGCGCCTGGGCGCCCGCGCCGATGATCGCCAGATTGATCGGTATCATCGGCAGCACGCACGGCGTCAGGTTGAGCGCGAGACCTCCAATGAGCACAATGAGCAGAATCGCCAGTGGTCCGCGGCCTTCGAAGGCGCCGCGTTCCTTAACGCCGGTTTCCGCGTCATGAATGAACTTCAGGAAGTCCGAAATCCCGAGGTAACCGCCCGTGGTGCCGAGAATCGTGAATTCGTCGAGTGTCGCGACCGCTTCCGCAGGGCGAGAAGCGAGCGCCGCCGGCGAACTCTCGGGAACTGGTCTTTCGCCGGTTCCGAACTTGATGTGCCGGAAGACGCTCGTGCTGGTGGCATCGGCGATGGTCGCGGCCGAAACGGGGACGATGCGCAGCATCCACTGAACCGTCGCGGTGGCTGGCGGGTAGCACACGCTGGCGTCGCAGGCCTGGTAACGGAGCTTCACCGGAATCGCGAGATCTCCGGCGGCGACCGAAGGCGCAAGCCGCAGCTTGACGCCGATGAAGAACTCTCGCTCGAACACCGCGAGCGGTTTGTCTGCTCCGGGCTGATTGAGATCGGTCGAAGGCGGCCACACGATTTCGTCCTCGATTACGCCGGGCGGTAGGTCGACGGTGAGCTTGGTCGGAATCAGGGTCGGCTCACGCGGCTTGTTCGATTGGGTGTGCAGCCCTTCGGGCAGCGAGACTTTCAGGGCCACGCGAACCGATGACCCGGCGCGAGCCGTGCCCTCGACAAGCGGCGTGACCTCGGCCTTCGGGCGCAGGAGCTGCGCTGGGGTGGAACCGGGAAAGAGAAACATCCCCCCCCAGAACACCAGCAGCACATGGCGGATCCATCCGGCTTGCGACCGGGGTTTTCCTGGCTGTCCTTCGCGTCCTCGAGGGTGGAAGGTTGTCGACATCGCCCGCTTGTAGGCTCGCGCGATCCCCGCCGTAGCTTCAAAATCCACGGGCGTCGGTCTCAAGTTTGGTCGGTGCGGGCATGAAGGTTGAGTATAACAAGCCCGGGTGAGAAGCTCGCGAAAGTAAGGAAAGGGAACGGGAACGAGGACGCCGGATAGGGCGTCCTCAGTGATGGTGGTTCCGCTTCTGGGCCTAGGCTGCCAGCGAATGTCCAGGCGGGGCGGGGAGCAACGCAGCCCGAACAATGCCCCGCGTGTCATGCGAAGGGCAGCAGTCGGCAGCTCCGGCGTTGAGCGTTGCCGTCCACATCTCCTCGTCGGCCAGGCGGTGGTTGCACACGATGCAGATTCCTGGAAAGTCATGGGACAAACCCGCCACTTCAGAGAGTGAGGCCATTTCCAGGTCGAGGATGGCGACGTCTGTGCCATGTTCGGCTAGATCGGCTCGCAGATCGCAGTAAGACCGCGCCGCACGAACCGAAAGGAAAAAATTGCGCAAGGGAGCTATCAGGGATTCGGTCACCCCAAGATCGCTCTGAAGAAGGACTGCATGGAGAGGTTGTTGCATGGGCACCCCCGGGATTTGACCGTCGTCAACGGCGGGCTGGCTGCAGCCGGTTCGCGATTCGTGAACCGCCGCAGGATTGACACTACGAGCGACGACGCGGCTTGCGCCTATTTCTTACCCGACGCCTTGCCGGTGCTGAGGGGCTCGAACGGTTCCGCTTGGAGCTTCCCGTTGTGCTTCAGCAGGATTTCCACCTTACCCTCCGCTTCTTCCAGTTCCTTGCGGCAGACGGCGGAAAGCTGCATTCCCTCCTCAAAAAGCGTCAGAGATTTTTCCAGGGGGATTTCCCCTTTTTCGAGTTCCTGCACAATCTTCTCTAAGCGCTGGAGGCAGTCTTCAAATTTCGGCAACGGACGCTCCTTGGCTCCATTCTACTGCACTTCCGCGGGTTTCGAGGGGCGACGAAGGCCGGAGATTCCGTGCGCCAGGTTCACAGCGCTTCAAGCACATCGACGGCCGAGGCATAACGGCCCTGGGGAGCGCTGATCTGGGCACCCTGCACCATGTGGCGGACCGCGATCAGCATTTCCCGGGCGATGGCAACCCCTTCTTCGCGGGCAGCCTCCGGGGTTTTGGTGGCGGCCATGCGTTCGAGGATTGAATCCGGTACCGAAACCCGCAACTCGTTTTTCATGAACTCGGCGTTGCGCACGCTGACGAGCGGCCAGATTCCGGCCACCACGGGAATGCGATGGTGCGCAATCCGGCGCAAGAAGTTTTCTAGCAGAGACAGATCAAAAACCGGCTGGGTGACGGCGTATTCGGCCCCGGCCTCCACTTTGTACTCGAAGCGCCGGATTTCCTCGTCCAGGTTCGGCACTCCCGGATTCGCGCCGACCCCGATCACGAAGCCGGTGCCGGCCCCGATCGGATTGCCACCGATATCGAGGCCGCGGTTCAGGTTGTGCACGATATTCACCA
>PKYX01000134.1:0-12533 GCA_003132825.1 Acidobacteriaceae bacterium | reverse complement strand
GGAGAGCGCCTGATTGCTCATGCGGGCCGAGGCGCGTGGGCTATCCGGAATATTGATTGCATCCACACCGACCGACTTCACGAAGCGTGCGCCCTCCATTTCCTTGCGGATGTCGGTTCCTTTGGGCGGCACGATTTCGACCATGGTGACGAATTCGCGGGCCGCGAGTTTTGCGCCCAGGCGGGAGCGCTGCTCGAGCGGTACCGCGGGGGCGGCGACCAAAGCGGCTGCGCCCTTCACTTGCGCCGTGCTCGCCTTGGCCCGAGCCTCACCCACGCGCAGCGCGGATTTCATGACCTGGATGTGCTCCGGTGTGGTCCCGCAACAACCACCGATCAATCGGACTCCCGCGGCGACAAACTTGCGAGCATAGCTGGCCATGTACTCCGGCGAGCAGAGATAGATGTTTCTCCCTTCGACCGAGTGCGGCATGCCGGCGTTCGGCTGGGCGGACAGAGGCAGAGTGGTCGCGGCCCGCAGGCGCTCGACCGCGTCGAGCATTGCCACCGGCCCCACGCTGCAGTTGCAGCCGATCACATCCGCTCCCCATTCCTGCAGGCGGGGAGCGAAAGTCTCCGGCGTAGAGCCGTCCAGGCAATTGCCTTCCTCATCCATCGTGACCTGGGCGACGAGCGGAATCTTGGGGCTTACGTCGCGGACGGCCAGCATGGCCTGGTGAAGTTCCTCGATGTAGCCGAAAGTCTCGAGGATGATCAGGTCCACGCCTGCTTCCGTCAGCGCCTCGATCTGTTCGCGGAAGGCGGCCCGGGCTTCCTCAAACGAGGTCTTGCCGAGCGGCTCAATGCGAATCCCGAGCGGGCCCACCGAGCCCGCGACCCACACGTCAAAGCTCTTGGCTGCCTCCCGGGCGAGCTCTGCCCCCGCCAGGTTGATGGCGCGGACTTTGTCCGCCATGCTGTGGCGGGCCAGCCGGACCGCGTTGGCCCCGAAAGTGTTGGTTTCGATGATCTCTGCCCCGGCCTGCAAGTACTCGTGATGGAGCTCCCGGATCAGCGCGGGCTGGGACAGGTTCAGCTCGTCGTAGCTGCGATTGATGAATACTCCCTTGGCGTACAACAAGGTGCCCGTGGCGCCGTCGCACAAGACAGGGGAGGTTTTCAGGCGGGCGATCAGATCCGATGGCATGTTCTCTGAGAATACAAGATGAGGGCCTCTTTTTGCATCCCGAGTAGCGGGCTCGGCAACCCCAAAAAATTCAGTGGCCAGGGCTCTGCTATAATCCGGTGTTTTGCATCCAAATCTTTGTCCTTCATGCTCTTCGGAGTCCCGGGTTTGAAAAGAATTGCGATTGCCTGTGTCGTCTGTATCGTGGTCAGCCTGGTCTTGGTTTCCTGCACCGGTTCCGGCTACGGCTCCAGTTCCTCGACCACGACCGGGACCACCACTACCACGACCACCACCAAACCGAGCGGGCTCGCCGTGCGCGCTTTTGTCTCAAACCCTTTGTTTCCATCGGGTTCGGCCGGGGCGTTTGGATCCGTTCTCAATATTGTGGACGCAACGCTTGATCAGCTTTCCTTTTCTTATGTGAACCTGACGGGAGCGAGTGCCCATCCCGGCCTAATGGCTCTTTCTCCCAACAAGAAGCTCATGATGGTCTTCAGCTCTACCGACGATTCCATCGCGGTGGTGAACGCTTTGAGCGAGAGCCAGTCCAGTAACGCGAGCGGATCATTTGCGGCTTCCGTCATCACCCTCCCAGGCCTGACCGAGAGCATGGTGGTTGGCAGCGACAATGTGACCGCCTACGCCGCCGTGCCCACCGCCCCGGTAACCACCGGGACCTCGACCCCAGGGGCGATTGCCGTGATGAATCTCGCCAACATCTCGCTCACTGCAACCATTCCGGTGCCCGCGTCCCGCTACGTCGTCGAAAGCCACAATGGCACCCGTTTGTTGGCTTTTGGCGAGGGTTCGAATGTGGTGACGGTGATTGCACCGACCTCGATCGGAACCGCCGAGGATCCTCGTACCCCGGTGTGTTGCTTCGATCATCCGGCATGGGCCATTTTCAGCAGCGATGATTCGAAAGCCTACATTCTGGAGTGCGGTCCGGAATGTGGCGGAACCACTGCGGGCATCAGCGTGCTCGACCTGACCGCGAATCCGGTCAGCGTGACCCAGACGGTCCCGTTGGCGGGCGCGGGCGCGACCATCGGTCTCGTCAACGGCAGCACTCTTTACGTTGCCGGTACGCCGCCGGGCACGGCTTGTCCATCAGGGACCGCGGCCACCACCTGCGGTACGCTCGACATTGTCGATCTGGGCTCGATGACGGTGACGAGCGCCATGCCGATCCCTATCACCAACGGCTACCACCACCGGATGGAGATCAGCAACAACGGACAGCTGTTCGTCGGGGCGACCACTTGTTCGAATATCAACAATGCGAGCGAGGTCCGCGGCTGCCTGTCGATTTTCAACACCAGCAACTCCACGGTCGTGATTCCGCCGGACAACGGCGATGTAACCGGCATCCAGCCGATCACCAATCGCAACGTGGTCTATCTGTGCGAGGGCGGCTACTTCCGCATCTACGACACCACTATCGACAAACTGCAAGTGCCTCCCGCCGGGCAGAGTTCGATTGTCATTGTGGGGGACGCGGTGGATGTGAAATTGGTGGATTGAAAACGCCGTCAGCCGGCAGCGGCCCGGCGAAACCTTCCCGCGCCCCTTCGAGGCGCGCACCAAACTGTACCCGACGGCTGAGAGCTACTGGGGCTCAAGCCGCAACGCATGCGCCTGCGACGCCTCGACCGCAGATTTTGAAAAAGGCAGAGTGAAGGTGTAGCCCTGGTACCAGGCGTCCCACTGGTCCATATAGTGGGGGCTGAGGAAATTCCCCGACTCGCCGGTTACCAGATTCAGGGTGGAGGCATCCAGATTCGACAGGTCGACGGTCATGCGTTCCGACGGCCCGTGAGTGCGGGTCACCGCCTTGACCGTGAATCCACTGCCCGATTGCGGCTCGACGCCCGGGCCGGTCGAGCGACCGAGGATCGGAATCCCCTGCAAGACCTTGTTCTCTATCTCGACCGGATTGAAATTGCCCCAATGCCACGCCTTCAGATCCGGGGGGGCATCGCTTGCGCCGACGGCTGCCTCGACTGCCGCTGCCAGGAGCTGGTTATAGTCGGAATAGCCCGGCGGCAGCCAGCGCCCCGGCTGGTGGGAGACCACGTTCTCCAGCCAAACCGACTGCATCCCCGAGCGATAGCTCTTCCAGTTGAGTGCGGCTTCGGATTCGCGCGCGTTCTCGGGCGCCGGGCCTAGTTTCGGTTGGAGCAGCAACCGCGTCAGCGTGCCCCGGGCCACGGACTCGATGGTGGGTGCGGCCGAGTCGGCCATCATACGGCCGTCCCACTGGCGCAGGATGTCAGCCGCCTGCCGGGCTCGAACCGAGGGGCTCTGGGCGTGGTCGACGGCGTAGACGAAGCGCTCCCCGAAATAGCGTTCGGCTTCGGAGCGGACGTCGGTTTCAAGCGACAGCATGTCGGCGGCGGTGAACCTCCTGCCCGACTCGAGCACATGATAGATGCGCTCGGACCGCCAAGGAGCCTGCCATCCCGTGCTGATCGAATAGCGATAGCCGTCGGGCGTGATCCGGCTGTTGGCGGTGGCCAAAATCCCGGAGGGAGGATTGAGAATGCTGGGCAACTGGTCGAAGGGAATGTAGCCGATCCATTCGTGAGCATTGTCACTGCCCACCTCCGGCAGGCTGCCGTCGCCTGCGGCCCGGATGGGGATCTTCGCTGCCGCCTGGTAGCCGATATTGCCGTCCACGTCGGCGTACACAAAGTTCTGACCGGGGGCGTCAAAGCTCGAAAGCGCGTGCCGAAACTGCTCCCAGTTCTGCGCCGCATCGAGTTCAAGAAAAGGATTATGGATTCCGTCGTACAGGGTCCATCGCAATGCTAGTTGGCGGTTCTCTCCCGGCTCCAATTGGCTGACAATCGGACCGTGCCGGGTGAGGATCACATCCAGCGCTACGTCCGGCTTCCCCTTCACATGGATGACTTCCTGACGATGTTCCGGAATTTTCCACCCCTCCGGAGTCTGATATTGCCCGGTGGCATTGAAGGTTTCGACGTATGCGTCTTCGACCGTCGGACCAATGTTGGTGCATCCCCAGGCGATGCGTTGGTTGTGGCCGACGATCACGTAGGGCAGACCAGGCAGGGTAACCCCGACGACATCGAAGCTCCCGGAGCGCAGGTGGGCTTCGTACCACAGGTTGGGCATCTGGTGCCCAAGATGCATATCGTCCGACAGCAACGGCTTGCCGGAAACCGTGTGCGCCCCGGACACAACCCAGTTATTCGAACCGACGACCGGAGGCGAATCCACCAAGGTTTCCGGGGCGGGGAAGGGCGCTTGGCGCTCGCGGGCGACCGAGCCTGCTACCGGGGAGTCACCGTCATCGCCAGTCCCCTGGTCGGCCCCGGGCGGCATCACGGTGGGGGGGCGATCATGCCAGGATGAATTCACATAGAGGTCGGCGGTGAGCTCGGGTCCGAGCCGGGCAAGAATCTTCTCCCGAGTGAGCGCGGCGCGGGGGCTGGCGCTGAGGTCCTCCACCATTTGAGCAGCGATCAGCATGCTGTCTTCGGGCACCCAGGGACGCGGCGAGTAGCCGAGGATGCGGAATTCGAGTGGCAAGCGGTTGCGGTGCGATTGCAGGTATGCGTTCACGCCTCTGGCATAGGCCGCAAAATATAGACGGTCTTCGGTCGAAGCGACTTCTACAGCCTGGCGCGCCGCCACTCGCAGCCCGAGGATTCTCTGCTGCCGATCATGATCGAGCAGGTCCGGGCCGATGATTTCTGCCAAGTCGCCGGCGGCGAAGCGTCGCAGGATGTCCATCTGCCAGAGCCGGTCCTGGGCGGTGACGTAGCCTTGTGCGAAGAAGAGATCCGCGAGAGTGGCCGCCGCGATTGTAGGAACCCCGTGCCCATCTCGGGTGACCGTGACCGGGGCTCCCAGCCCAGAGACTCCGAGCGTACCGTCCAGTTGTGGCAGGGCGGATCTGGCCATCGAATAGAACCATACGATGATCGCAAACGCGGCGAGCACCAGCAGACCGAGCAGGGAAGCTGAGACCTTCCACCACCGCCAGCCCGATCGGGGAGCAAGGACAGCAACGCCAGTGGCCATAGGATTTACGATTCTAGGCGCGGCGCCAACCGAAAGACAAACGGTGGCACTAACGCGAACCATGTCGGTAGGGCGGCCGACTGCGCCGGTCGGGTGGGCGCTGCGGGTTCTTGGTTTTTCTCCCTCCCCGGCGGCCGGTCAGCGACCAGGCTGCAGGACTCTTAACCCAAGCCTTCGGACCTGGGACCGCGGAACAGGCTCCAGGTTATTGGGGACTGGGGAGAAGTGGGGGCCGGAATTCTGTTTGCTTTAGGGAGGGGTTTCTGCTAAGTTGCAGCCCGCCTTGGAACAGAGCGGCCGCCCGTCCTCGGGCTCAGGGCGAGACAGGTTTGTAGAGGGGGGACCATGGCGTTTTGCAGTTCGTGTGGAATGCAAATAGCAGAGGGTTCGACGATGTGCGCGGCTTGTAGCAGCAAGTCCTCGGCCGCCGCCCCATCCACAGCCAGCACCGGCGGGATGACAGACAATGTTGCGGGTATGCTGGCCTATGTGACCATTATTCCGGCCATCCTGTTCTTAGTGATAGAACCATACAATAAGAGCCGATTTGTTCGGTTCCATTGTTTTCAGAACATCTTCCTGCACGTGGCTGCAATCGTGTTATGGGTGGGTTTGGCCATCGTTGCGGCAGTGCTGGCCTTCATCCCGATTCTCGGTCACCTAGTCGCCTTTCTGTTATGGATGACGCTGAGCCTTGGCCTGTTCATCGTCTGGATCGTCCTGCTGCTGAAGGCGAACCAGGGCCAAATGTTCAAGCTGCCCGTGATTGGAGACCTCGCTGAGAAGCAGGCCAACGCTTAGCCCGGAGCGGTGACGGCATCCTCCCCCGCCGCGCCCCCGGTTTGGTCTCCGAACGACCGGTCTCCCGAGCAGCGGAGGCCGGCTTGTTTTTTTTGGGGCTGAGCTCCGCCCGGCGGCCCGGCTTGACAGAACCTGTCGAAAATGGCCATCCTGTTTGCTTTTGCTTTAGGTCGAGGAAGCGATCGTCAGACCGTTGAAGGCACGACCTCGAGGGAGGATGTTTGAAAGTTCGGGTCTTTTATCACGACAAATGCTTTGACGGGGCGTCATCGGCGGCCTTGTTTTCCCGCTTCTACCGCGAGCGCATCCGCGGCGATGCCGAATTTGTCTTTTCCGGCCTGCTGCACCGTGCGGGCGCGCTATTTGATGAAGCCCAGTTTAACGGCGAAGAAAACGCTATCGTGGACTTCAAGTATTCCAGCTCGCCGAAGATCACCTGGTGGTTCGACCACCATCAGAGTGCCTTCCTGACCCCGGAAGACGCCGCCCATTTCGAACAGGACCAGAGCAACCGCAAATTTTACGATCCCGACTTCAAGTCCTGCACCAGCTTCATTGCCATGGTAGCTCAGGAGCATTTCGGGTTTGATCCAGCTCCCGTGGCCGAGCTGGTCCACTGGACCGACATCGTCGACGGAGCGCTTTATCCCGATGCCCGCAGCGCGGTCGAAATGCAAGCCCCGGCCATGAAACTGACCATGGTGATTGAGTCCTCGCGAGATTACAGCTTCGGGCCGCGGCTGATTCCCCTTTTGGCCACCAAACCGCTGGCCGAGATCCTCGAAGAGCCTTTCGTCGCCGAGCTCCTGCCGCCACTGTTGGAACGCCACCAGCGGTCGATATCAATCCTTAAGGAGCGCACCGAATCGAAGGACGGAACGATCTTTTTTGACGTCACCGATCTGGACTTTGAAGGCTACAACAAATTTGTTCCCTATTACCTCCATCCCGAGTCCATTTACAGCGTGGGCCTCAGCAAAAGCAGCTTTCGCGTGAAGGTTTCCGTGGGCTCGAATCCCTGGGCAAGCTCGGAACCCGAGGTAAACCTGGCGAAGATCTGCGAGCGCTACGGAGGTGGCGGACACGCCCGGGTGGGAGCCATTTCGTTCGAGGTGACCGAGCAGCAGGCGGCACGCGAAGCCGCGCAAGAGATTGTGAACGAGCTGCGGGCCAGCGTCCGCACCCGGAATCACTAGGCCGAGCTATCTTATGCCCGTCTCCACCGATAGAATTACCCCCAAGGGGCCTGCGACGGTCGACTTCCACATGAAACCGAACCCACAGCTCCGGGCTGCTCTCGACTTGCGAGGGCGGGCCGGCCAAGTCAAAGTCCTGCGCGCGGTTGCCTCGTTCGAGCTCAGCAAAGGGCTGGTGGTGCTGGCGGCGGGATTCGGAGTGCTTCTGTTGCTTCACCGGGATACCTCGGAAATCGCCCAGAACCTGCTGCGGCTGCTGCACATCAGTCCCGACCATCGCCTGTCTCGCCTGCTGATGCGTTCCGCGAATCGGGTCACGGACAAGAAACTGTGGAGTTTCGCGGGAGTGGCCGTGATTTACTCCATCCTGCGCTTCGTGGAGGCTTATGGACTGTGGAAAGCGAGAGCCTGGGCGGAGTGGATTGCCCTGATCTCAGGAGCGATCTACCTGCCATTTGAGGTGGTTGAGTTGATTCGCAGGCTGAGTCTGTTCCACCTATCGCTGCTGATCGTGAATTTGGCGGTGGTCCTGTACATGGTGTATTTGCGGATGCAGGATGACAACGGCGCCGAAAGTAACGCTCTTCCCACCTGAATTTAGACGGGCGCTGCATCACAACCAGCCTGTACCCTAGATCTACCGCCGGCCGATAGATACCTTCGCAACGCAGCTGTAGAGCTGGACAGATTGTTTTCTTGCCTCCCTCGTGGCCGATCTTCGGCCGTCCCGCGTTCTGCCTGGCGGTTAAAACGGGCGTGAGATAATCGGGCTCAGTCGCATTGGGCCTGTAGCTCAGTTGGCCCCGTAGCTCAGTTGGATAGAGCAGCGGTTTCCTAAACCGTTGGTCGGCGGTTCGACTCCGCCCGGGGCCCCCAGATTTTAAGGTTTGTGTTTTCAGTAGATTGGAAATGCCCCCCGTTCAAGAGGAGTGCTCCGAGGGGCTTTTCATATTGGGTTTTCGGACCATGGCTGCGCGATCGCCAGCAGTGGATCGTGTGGGTCTCCAGATTGTTCACCTGAGATTGTTCAGTTGACTATGAGCTTCTTGCGGGTACAAACTTGTAGTGCTGCTGGAGTTGCGTCATGAAACGGCTGACAGTTGCCCTTCTCCTATTTAGCGTATTTGGTCCTACCGTATTCGCCCAATCTGGCGTGCCATCCGAGCATCCTTGGTCAGTATTTTCCGGTTGGATCGAAATGGTCAAAGGCGCAGAAAGGGACTACAAGAACAAGAACCGCCGTTACGGGGACTTGGCCGCTCTTCGTAAGGCTCACCTTCTCGACAGATTGGTTCTCGAGTCCGACTCTTTGGCGGGCGCCAGCGGTAAAGTAGACTCCAATTTCGTACGCAAGGGCACAGTGTTTCAAGTGACCGTATCGAAGGATGGTCAGCACTTCAGGGCTGTCATTGGTGATTTCGCGAGAGCAATAGTGGCCGACGACAGGGGCAACGAACAATTAATAAGCTATCTTCCTGTACGATTACCACTCCTGGATGGCCCCGAAGGACCAATCATATCTGTCGCAGGGTAGGATGCGCGGGTGACTCGGTTGTTGTTGATGTAGTCAGGCGATGTTACGCCAATTGACTCCCTGAAGTGTTACGGTGCCGGGGAGGATCGTGGGAGCGAACCGAGTTTTTGAACGCGCGGGTTGCGAACAAGTTCCCTCTCGAATGGAAACCTGGGATCCAACCCATCACCACTGGTCCGACTCAAATCGCGCAAAGTGGCTATTGCCCACCGCACCTCGCCGAGAGATACTNNCTGGTCTCCGGCGACTTCGCCACCACCTGGCAGAACGTCGGCCCCAACATCCCTCTGCGCGTACCGCTCGCCTATCTCACCGCGGTCATTGAGCTCGCCGGGGGGATCGCGCTCCTCTTGCCCCGCACCGCGCGTGCCGGCGCTCTGACCCTGACGATTGTCTACTCTGTTTTCACGCTCATCTGGGTGCCCAAGGCCTTTGTGAATCTCGGCAATTACGACCCCATCGGCAATGTCTTTGAGGAGCTCGCCCTGGTCGCCGCTGGTCTGGTCCTCTGCGCGGTCTTCTCGCCTGCCGGTTCATTCATTGCGCGCCGCCGGCCCTTCTTCGTGCTCCTTTTCGGTATTTGCCCGATTTCCTTCGGCATCGTCCACATTATTGACATGCCCGGCCTGTTGGGCTGGATCCCGGGTTTGCTGCCGCCGACCAAGATGTTCTGGGCCTATGCCACCACCATGGGCTTTTTCGGGGCCGCCGTAGCCATCCTCACCGGCATCATGGCTCCGCTTGCCGCGCGCCTCCTTACCGCGGAGATCGTGATCTTCGAGTTGCTGGTCTGGATTCCGAATCTGTCCGCCGGGCCAAGCAATCACTTCAATTGGTCCGGCAACGCGATCTGCATCGCTTTGGCCGGCGCCAGTTGGGCCGTCTCCGACTCCATCAGCCGACACGCCCAACCTGCGACTTCGTAGATTCAGGTACTTGCAAGGCTAGCGGAAAAGGGGATTTTGGGCAGCTTCGCCCCGTCACCGATGTGGGCCGGTCTCCGCCGCCTGGGTCATTGAGTGTAATGGCGAGTTACTCCAACACCGGGAAGCTTCCGGCTTGCCGGCAATATGCTCGAAAGGTGCTGGTGACAAACGCCCTTTAGGTAACTCATCGTTCAATGAACTCCTTTAGTCTGGAAAGTGCCCGATCCCATTGCTCCGAGACGAAATCAAGGTATTCACTGAGCTCTGCAATTGGCTCCAGGTCAAATTCGAATAGGGTCTCGCGGCCGGCATGGACGCTGTGGACGATTCCGGCACTCTCCAATACTCGGAGATGTTTGGTGATCGCTTGCCGGGTCAACCTGGAACGCTCGGTTAACTGAGAGATCGAGCGTGGCTGTCTGCCGCAGAGCTTTGCAACCAGCGATAGCCGGGTTGCGTCGCCCAGAGCTGCAAAGATGCGTGCGTGCCTCCGCCGTTTAACAGGCACGCTGCTATGGCTTCTGTGCGACATAGTCCTCGACGTTCTTCATTTGTTCTGTCCAACCGCCATCGTTTCTGCGGAACGCTTCGAGACGCCGGTCATCGGGCAGCTTATCGAAGCCGGACTCGGTGAGGACCAGCAATGTGCCACTAGCGGTCTTTTCTAACCTGAATTCGACGAGCGTACTCGGTTCCCCTGAGTAGTCCAGTGGGTAGTCCAGTTTGTCAAGGGACTTCGGATGGGGCCATGTGAAAGAAAAGAGTCGCTCGTGCTCCATTTTTTGCACGACCGCCTCCCATTTGATGTGCTCGCAGCCGGGATAGGTCATTTGGCCGCGCGAGACTTGACCGGGTACAAAGGGTCCGTCTAGTTGCACGCGAAACCAGTCGCCAAATTCCCGATAATCCGTCAGTGCACGCCAGACTCGCGAAATCGTGGCCTTGAGTTCAACCCGCTTCTCAATGCGGTCATTCATCTTAAGCAACCTCCAGGTTGCAGATTAACGCAGCTTTGTGAATTAGGCAACCGTTTTGTTGCCCTTAGCGGCCACTGAGCGCGCGGCATTAGCAAAACGACCGTGGATAAATTTTGAGGCAGTGTTGCGACCGGCATGGATAAACCCGTGATATCGGTTTGCTTTGGGTGGAAATCGCTGGATGAATTTCCGAAGCCGTATTCAATTCTTCAGGCAGTGGATATTGAAACCTACGATGGCAGCTACTACCTTGTGAACTCGATCGCACACTATTTGGGAATTAAAGCGCCGAACAAACCGATTTTTACAGACAGCGGGGCCGCGCGCATATTAGCCTCACCGAATCCAGAGGAGAATACAAAACTATTCAAACCGTATAAAAGCTTACAGAACTGGATGCGATTAATTAAAGGCGTGACGAAAAAGCCTGGTCCAGATTTTATTGTTGAGCTCCCTCTTCTTGAATTCCTTTTGCTTGTTCCCTGGAGCAAACAACGCAACAGTCAAAGTCAACAACGTAGAAACAGCGGTAGTGTCCTAGTTTGGGTTCATTGGATGGGCTTCACGCCAACCAAGATTGATGCGGAGCTCTCTCCTTGTGCTCAGAATTTCCAGTGGACAGGGATCCTGGCGGGGATCCCCGGGTCGGAGCGGGAGAAACTAAATATCCCAGAAACCGTCCAATCTGTTATGAAATTGTAATGGTTGCACGATCAAAACGAATCATTTCCAAGCAGAGCGGATCACATCGACCGACTTGTAACCCATTGAAAAGAGAACTAGAGTAGAAGATTTTCCAAACGGTTCAGAACCCTCCTGTGTTTTCCTAAACCGTTGGTCGGCGGTTCGACTCCGCCCGGGGCCTCCAGCACTGGCCGGGTCCAGCCCGGAGACGGGTTACCGGCTACACAGGTAACAACCTCGGGCCGAACAGGCTGTGGGATCCGCGCCCGCTGATCTACTGCGAGTGGAGTCTCCTAGTTGTGGTTGGGTACAGGAGCGCTGGCTACGGCAGACTTATTGCTGTCACGAGGTGTCATCGAAACCACGGTGTAGTCTCGTTCCTTGTCGTCCAGATCCTCCACCCGAAGCCGCATCTTATCCTTCTCCATGTAGAACTGGGCGCTTTGTCCTACTGGCAATAAGGCGGGGTGCTTTGCATCTCTGGGACGAATGCGATAAACCACCCGATCGGTCTGCAGCACGTATTCCTGGCAGAGCACCTGTTGAGTGTTCTTGTGTCCCGAGTCGGTGCCCAGTACCTCGCCGGCGAAGCTGTTGGCACTCTTTTCGGCAGTGCCGCACTGCACTGAGTCCATCTGGAGCAGCGTGCCGCTATTGTGGGGCTTAGGTTCCTTCGCCTGGGCCAGCCCGGCAAGCAAGACTGCAGCCGTCATAATCTTGAGTCTCATGAATAGCCTCCGTTTTTCGGAAATGGAGCCAGAGAGCACCAATCCCGCCAGAATTATTTTCCTTTCGCGCTGGGGAATGCGGAAGCTGCCGGAAGTAATCGGCCTTTGGTAATCGGGATTTAACTGTATGTGCCGGTGCCTCTTAACATCGTAGACTTGCGCCGCGGCGGCTGTGGAACAGGAGAACGCGTTTCAGCGACCTGGTGAGTAGAAAGCCAGCGCCAGAGATAGACTTTCAGTGTCGCCCAATTCGTGCCTCCATCTCAGACAACCGAGTACGGTATTTCGGGATTTCGCTTGCGCCCTCGCGCCGGGGCATCCGCTACGAACACGAAATCGGCCCGTTTGACGCCATTGTCGGGTCTGGTGACGCGCACACGGCAGGCATTCCATTCTTCGTGGATACGCCCTAGTCCTCACGGGGCCTCGAGCACCGGCCGAACTACCTGATGGGACCTGGAAGGCTCTCGAGGAGAGCGCGCCAGCTGGTCTCACGGTGCGGAACGCGG
>PKYX01000360.1 GCA_003132825.1 Acidobacteriaceae bacterium | reverse complement strand
AAACTGCGCCATGCCCTCTCTGACCCACCCAGCAGAACGCAGAAGAACGAAGGAGAACCGATGACGAAATCGCAGCGGGTCGCGCTCGTCCTGTTACTGGCGGTCGGGGTGGGTATTGTGCTACTCGGCTATATCCGTTCCCGGCAGGCCCCGACCGACGCTCGAGCTCACTCTGTGACCCTGCACTGGGTGGCTTCCGCGGGAGCGACCTCCTACAACGTCTACCGCAGCAGCGCGAGCGGCGGCCGCTACTCGAAAATCGGCCAGAGCCTAACCCCAACCTACGTGGACGCTCCGCTGCCGAGCGGAGCGGTGTTCTACTACGTGGTCACCTCCGTTCGGGCTGGGATCGAAAGTGCCTACTCGCAAGAGATTAAGGCGTCGGTGCCCTGAAGTCTTGGGCGGTTCGAGCTCGCCCGGGAGCAGGCCCCCAAGGCGTCGGCCAAGGCTAACTCTCTTAGGGGGTGAAGGTCTCCCTTGTCCAGTTCTCGATCGTCTCGCGCACCTCTCGCAGTCTTCCCTCGAAGAAATGATCGGCACCTTCGATGAGCACCAATTTCTTGGGCGGCGGTAGGCCGTCGACGAGCTCCTGCAATTCCGTCGACGAGGCAAACTGATCCGCCCCGCCGCTCACGAACAGCTTGGGCTTGGCGCAGGTCCGGAGAAAGCTGTAGTCGTAGCGGCGGTCATCGATCGGAGTGAGCGGCAGACCGAGGGCGATCGCCGCCTTCACCCGCAGGTCCGGACAAGCGGCCGTGAGGCCGGTGGCTGCGCCAAAGGAAAACCCCGCCAGGATGAGCGGCCGGTGAAACTCGCAATCCAGCCAGTTGAGGGCGGTGCGGATGTCGTCGAGCTCGCCGCGGCCGTGGTCGTGCTCGCCCCGGCTCCGTCCCGCGCCACGAAAGTTGAAGCGCAGCACCGGCCAGCCAAAACTGTTCAGCGCCTTCATGGCGTGATAGACAACCTTGGTGTGGAAGGTTCCGCCGTACAGGGGATGGGGATGGCATACCAGAGCGGCGTAGGCAGCATGGTCCGCTCCCCGGTTGAGCAGTGCTTCCAAAGGTCCCGCGGCGCCCGGCAAGAAGAAGGAGCGGATTGCGTTCGGTGGATCAGTCATCGCAATTTTGGATGGAAGAAAGCATAGTAACGAATTCCGAAGGACTCTGACGTTAGGGTATCCTCTTGGCCATGGACGTTGTCCGTTTGGTGCGTCAACTGGTCGATATTGAATCCATCACCGGCAACGAAGCACCGGTCGGCAACTTCTTATACCGCGAACTTGCCGGCATGGGTTATCAGGTCGAGAAGATGACTGCCGAAATGGAGCGGTGCAATATTTACGCCACGGCGCCCGAACAACCCCATCCTCAGGTGGTCCTGTCCACTCACATGGACACCGTACCGCCGTTCATCCCTTCCTGGGAAGATGCCACCCGCGTCTACGGTCGCGGTTCCTGTGACGCCAAGGGCATTATCGCAACCCAGATCGCGGCGGCCGAGCGCCTGCGGCAGGAAGGCATCTATGTGGGGCTTCTTTTTCTGGTGGGCGAAGAGCGTGACAGTTTGGGCGCCAAAGTGGCCAACGAGAAGGCCTCCGGCTGCCGCTTTCTGATCAACGGCGAGCCCACGGAAAACAAAGTTGCGGTCGCCTCGAAAGGTGCGCTGCGCGCCGAAGTCACCGCCCGGGGAAAAATGGCGCATTCCGCCTATCCGGAACTGGGAGACTCGGCGATTGACCGGCTGGTCGAAGCGCTCGGACGCTTACGCCGCATGGCGCTGCCGGTCGATGCCGAGATCGGCGCGAGCACCATGAATATTGGCGTGATCGAGGGCGGGCGGGCACCGAACGTGGTGGCCGACCGGGCCCGGGCGCAACTTCTCTACCGCCTGGTCGGCCCCTCCGACAAATTACGCGAACAGATTCGCGAAGCCGTGGGCGAGCTGGTCCGGGTCGATTTCACCTTGGAAATTCCCTTTGTTCGCCTGCGCACGCTGGACTCGTTGCCCACCATGGTGGCCGCCTTTACCACCGACATCCCGGCGCTCGGCAATTGGGGGGAGCCACTGCTGGTCGGGCCCGGGTCCATTCACACGGCGCATACGGAGGGAGAGTACGTGGAAAAGGAACAGCTGCACCAGGCGGTAGAGTTGTATTGCGCCATTGTGAAGCGGCTCTCCGCTTGAGCCATCTCGCCGGCCGAGGTGAAGCGGAGCGAAACCCAGCCGGGGGTACACCCGTCGACTGCCGGCGAGTCGCGCTGCGGGCGGCTTCGCGATAAAGTGATGGCATGACCACGACCACCCTCAACGCCCTTTCCCGCGCCTCGTCCGCCTACCTGCGTTCTGCCATGCACCAGCCCATCCAATGGCATGAATGGGGCGAGGAAGCCTTTGCCAGAGCGCTGCGGGAGAACAAGCCAGTCCTGCTCGACATCGGCGCCGTCTGGTGCCATTGGTGTCACGTCATGGACCGGGAGTCCTACGACAATCCGGAAATCGCGCAACTCATCAACCAGCGGTTCATTGCCATCAAGGTGGACCGCGACGAGCGTCCGGACATCGACAGCCGCTATCAGGCGGCGGTGAGCGCGGTGAGTGGGCAAGGGGGTTGGCCGCTGACCGCCTTCCTCACGCCCGAGGGAAAGCCGTTTTACGGGGGCACGTACTTTCCGCCGGACGACGGCTACGGGCGGCCGAGCTTCAAGCGCGTGTTGCTGTCGATTGCGGCCGCCTATCAGGAAAAAAATGACGACGTCACTGCCCAAGCGAAGATGGTTGAAAATGCCATCGCGCAGGCGGAATCGTTCGCCGGAACGAGGGCTGACTTTTCGCCCCGGATCATTGCCGCCATCGTGCAATCCATCTTGCAGATGTTCGATCCGAACCACGGCGGATTTGGCAACGCGCCCAAGTTTCCTCACCCGGCCGCGATCGATCTGCTGATCGACCAATATGCCGCTTCGGGCGACGAGCAGTTCCGCCAGGGGTTCCTCACCACCCTCGAAAAAATGGCGCGCGGCGGCGTCTACGACCAGTTGGCGGGCGGATTCCATCGCTATTCGGTGGATGAGCACTGGGGGGTGCCACATTTCGAGAAGATGAGCTACGACAACTCGGAGCTGCTGAAGAATTATGTGCACGCCCATCAGGCGACCGGGTCGGAGTTTTTCGCTGCCGTAGCGCGCGACATCATTCGCTGGATGGATGAGTGGCTGAGCGACCGTGAACGCGGCGGGTTCTACGCTTCCCAGGATGCCGATTGCTCGATGGACGATGACGGCGATTATTTCACCTGGACTCTGGCGGAGGCGCGGGCGGTCTTAACCGAAGAGGAAGCCCAAATCGCCAGCCTGCATTATGGGATCAACGAAATTGGAGAGATGCATCACAATCCGGCAAAGAACGTGCTCTCGGTGCGGGCTTCGGTCGAAGAGATCGCGCAGCGGCTGCAGCGGCCCCCGGAACAGGTGAACGCTCGGTTGCAATCGGCGAAACAGAAGATGTACGCCGCCCGGCTGGAGCGGCCGACTCCATACGTGGATAAGACCGTGTACACGGGCTGGAACGCGCTTTGTGTGTCGGCGTATTTGGAAGCGGCGAAGGCGCTGCCCCTCGACCCGGCGCGGCGTTTTGCGCTGCGCTCGCTCGACCGGATTTTGTCGGAAGGCTGGCGCGACGATCGCGGGCTGATTCACGTCATCGCTTATTCCGAGCCGGGCGCTCCCCGGCGCGACGTGCCGGGCCTGCTCGACGATTACGCTTTCACCGCGGTCGCTTGTCTGGACGCCTACGAAGCTACCGCCGACATGACCTATTTCAAGTTCGCGCGGCGCATCGTCGATCGCATGGTCGAACGCTTCTTCGATCCGGTTGCCGGCGGCTTCTTCGACACCGAGAAGCCCGGGGATGAAGCGCAGAAGAGTCTGGGGGTGCTCGGAACCCGGCGCAAGCCGTTTCAAGATTCTCCGACTCCGGCAGGAAATTCCGTGGCGGCGATCGCGCTGCTGCGGATGCACGCCTGGACCAACCAGCCGGAGTATCGCGAGCAGGCGGAACAGACGATGGAAGTTCTCGCCAGCCGGGCCGAACAATTCGGACTTTTCGCCGCCACCTATGGGATTGCTGCGGTGCATTTGGCGCGGCCGCACACGCAGGTGGTGGTTGTGGGGAGCGATGCGCGGGCCGAGCAGCTTCAAGCCGCGGCTGTAAGAGATTTCAGTTTCGGCAAAGCCGTGCTCCGGTTGTCGACGGGCCAGGCGGTCCCGCAGAACCTTCCGCCGGCGCTCGCCGCAACCATTCCCTCGCTGCCCCTCCTCGGGCAAGACAAGACCGCCGCCGTAGTTTGCACCGGCTTCAGTTGCCAGGCGCCGATCTTCGATGCCGAGGAACTGGCCGCACAGCTCAGGAAGGGATTGGCAGGAAACAACTAGACCAGGAAAAATGGCAGGAAAAAAGGGCTGATGCGGCGATTTCGCCTTTGCCCTCAGCCCCCCTCATCGTCCGAGCTACTCATCGCAGCTCGGACTGCGCAAGTGCATCAACATCAGTGGCCCCCACAGCCGGTCTTGGGGTTACAGGTTGGAATCGGTCCCCCGTCCGGTGCCGGAGTCATGGGCGCGGCTACTGCCACATACGTGCAAGCCAAACCTACCATCAGCAATACCACCCTGACCGCACGTTTCATAGTGTTTCTCCTTTTGCGCTACGGTCTCCCTGGGAGCAGAAACCGAACGCAATCGAATTATAGGGTGTGGTAACCGGTGACCTTAGTTTCGCTGCGGAAGTTACCTGCGAAGGGCCGAACGAGGACGGACCCAGGGAATTCTGGCCTCCCGGTATAATCCATATTTTCATATAGTTACATACGTCATTCAAATTCAATGGATTAACAGTTGACGAAACCCGTCGGGGCCGCCTAGGCAGCGTTCCAGAATCCGAACAGACGGGAGGTGATTTTGAACTTGGTTTAGCGAGCCAACTCGGGCAGCGGCCGGTGAGGGAATCAGGAAAGCTGGGGCAAGGCAAGGATTGGAGTGGGGGTGCCGCNNTTTGAACTTGGTTTTCGCGAGCCGACTCGGGCAGCGGCCCGGGGAGGGGGACCAGGAAAGCTGGGGCAATGGCTGGAGTGGGGTGCCGCGCCCGAGCGGAGATTCGGAGTACGACCCGGGGGTCTTGGAGCTAGCGCTTGGACGGTTCTGCGCTCGGAGCGGAGACCGATGGAGCCAGCTCCGGGCTCGAACCGGAGGAGCTTTCTGAATCCTGCGGTTCGAGCCGAGGCTCGCCGCTGTTTTCAGGTAGTGAATCTTCATTGGCCCGCGAAAAAGCTCGGTCGACCATGCCTTCAAACATGGGAATGAGCGAGTCGGCGGCCACGGGATACTGCAGTTCGCCGAGGCTCTGGTCCCAGCGCTGGGAGGCCAGCAAATTGGCGGAAGACTCGCGCGCCGTATTCTTGGCCAGCATATAGGCGAGCCAAACCAGGATGGCGAGGTTGTAGGCGCACATGTTCGCCAAAGACACGGTATTTTCGTGAATGTAGTCGCTCGCGCGCAGTGCGAGGACAATCAGCTCGACGCTGGCAAAACCCCCGAAGCCTGCGGCAATTCCGAAGCTGCGCTGCTTCCAGGAAACTCCCAAATAACGGGCAAACAGCAACAGAAACAGAATCAACCCGCACTGGATCACCCGCACGCAGCGTTGTACGGTAAGCACGGCCTGCACCAATGGGCCTTGATCGGAGGTCGTGCTAGCCGCAGCCACCACAGCCGCGACCAGCAGCATCACGAGTCCGGCCCAGCTGAACAACACCGTGCCCAGATCTTTCAAGGTGTGGTAGGGCCGGAAAACATCGAGAAAGATCTCGTGGATGACCTTGAATCCTACCGCCAAGCTGACCGCGGCCGTGACCCAGTAGGTATAGAAAAACCAGTAGTACGAGCCCTTCGTGGACATCGGAAAAAGGATGGCAAAGATTAAGACCTGCGAGAGGATGTAGGCAAAAAATACGGGAAACTTGCGATGCAGCTTGCGCTGGACCATGAAACCCGCCACCCCCAGTTGCAACACCGGATGGGCGATCCACAGCGCGTAATAGGCAAACTGCATTCTAGAGCTCATCAGATGGTCTGAAGCGTCGCGGAGGGGGGGCTCGGTTCCAGATTACACGGGTTTACACCCGACCTGCCCTACAACGTTAGCAGTTCGCGCCCAATGGTCAATGGACCAAAGTAACCGGGGCAACCATTACCGACGGTTCGCGGGAGGGGATTCCCAGGGGCGCACCGAAGCAGCCGAACACGCGCGCCACGAACGTTTCCAACCCCGTGGGAGACTAGCGCTCGGCCTCGAGGTCACAATCTCCGATGAACACAAAATAGGAGCAAGCCCAGAGCGCGGTGGGAAAGGTTCCGCGAGGCCGCGGCGTGAGAATGATGTTGTAGTCATCTGTGGGCTGCAAGCTCTCGACCACCGAAGGCAAGGTCTCGGGCGCGATCACCGCCAGGTAAGCCAGAAACCGATAGATGTCCGGGCTGCCCTCGTAACCCGGTGCCACAAAGGAAACCTCCGTGTTCTCTTGCGCAAAGTGCCAGCCGAGGGATGCGGCCAGTGCGACCGCTCTCTCGTAAGCCAGCGCGGAAATCGTGCCCGGAGCGGGATTGTCAAAGACGATGCGCAGCTTACGTTCGTCTTCGCGGCTGAACTCGCGAACCTTGAGCGAGCCCGACTTGGCGGTCGCTTTCCAGTCCACGTGGCGCGCGGAATCTTCCTGCGTATATTCCCGGAGGCGGTACAAATCGGAACCGCGCCCCCGGACGAAGGTTTCGAACTCGCCGGTGATCAGCGGCAGCACTTCGAAGAACTCGTCGGCCGGCTCGATGGGCGGGTAGACGACAATCTCCCGCGTCAGAGCGACCCGCCGTTTCTTGGTGAGGAAAGCAAACGGAAAGCGCGTGGTCAGGCTGAAGCTTTCCTGCTGATAGCGACCGCGGTGCGCAAAGTTCAAATCCAAATCCGCCCCCAGTTCCGAGCGCGCCGGAAGATAGGGGAAATACGCCGGCCCTTGAAAGATCTCGGGCACCGTTGTCGGGAGGGCGACGCGGCGCAGTTGCCGATCCGGGAGTTTGATCCAACCCTTTTCGGGCGGCCGTCCGGGCGGAAAAGAGAAAGTGGCTGGCAGCCAGCGCCACTGCTTCCCGGCCTCATCGGCTGGGAGCGAGACCACGTTGATGGAGAACGAAGCCAGCCAGCGGCGCGGATTCCGCAAGAGGATTCGTCCCACCGTCGGTCGACGGGCAAAGACGTGTTTCGGCAGGCGGACATCGAGTTGCAAATCGCGCAGCACCAGTGCCGAGGCNNAAGTTATTGCCGGTATTGAGAGCGGCGATTCCGATCAGCACCACGGTCACCACGTAGGCGATTCCCACCCGGGTCACGTCATAGTCGAAAGCGTTGCGAACCCGAGCCCGGGCCACGCGCCGCGCCAGGTAGGGCACCGTGGTGAGCCCCACCACGGCCGCCAGCAACAGAGCGACGGACGACAGAAGGACCGTCGCCCACAGATTGCCGGACTCCCGCGTCACGGTAGAAAACAGGGCGGCGCCAAAAGCCAGGATCAGGCCCGCAATCGCCAGCAGGAAGCGCGCCCATACTTCGGAAATTCTCCCACGCAGGAATCCGGCGAGAGGACCGCGGCCCGAGGGCGGCCGGGAAGGAGCGGGTTTCGCAAGGTCAGGCATGGGCGGGAAAGCGCCTGTTTGAGGTTAGCATCCCACCCCGGGAGCATCAATTAACCTCCGCTGGGCGAGTCAGGCGCGGCAGGCGGACGGTCGAAGCCAGCGGCGGTTCGGCCGAGCCGCGACCCGTCAGCGATCCCTATCGAGAAATTCAGCCACGGCGTGGTTGAATTCTTCCGGGACTTCCTCGTACGGCAGATGGCCGACCCCCGCCAACATGAGCACGCGGCAGTCGCTGAAATGCTGGCGCAGGCGCGTCGCCGATGTGGGATCGACGGCGGCATCCGCCGCGCCCCAGATCAGCAGAGTCGGGATATGGGCAATGCGTGGCAGCACCGATTTCAGCTCCGCTAGATCCTGGCCCCAGGTGCGCAGAATTCCGAGTTCGTGGGCAAACGCTCCGGGCAGGGAGAATGGCGCCGAGTAGCCTTCTAGCGTGCCCGGACGAATGCGGCTGCGATCGCCATAAAGGCGACGCAAGAAATACCCGTGGGTGAATTGCAGATGCGGCGCGATGCGGAGGAACGCGGGTGAGACCAACCGACTGCTGAGCAACCCCGCCATCCACGTGCCCTGCGCCGACCAAGGGTTGACGGGCGCCACCAGGACGAGGCGCCGAATGCGATCTGGGGCCAGCGCGGCGGCCCGCATGGCCACGGCTCCGCCATGCGAGGTGCCGAGCAGATCGCAAGCATCCACATGCACGGCATCGAGGAACCGCAACAAGCGTTCGGCGCTGGCCCGCAGGCAACAGTCCAGGCCGCGCGGCCGGTCGGAAAAACCGATGCCCAACATATCCACCGCGTGAACCGTGGCCTGGCCAGCCAAATAGGGCAAGGCGTATCGCCAGGAGAATGAGTAGCCGAGCAGTCCATGCAGCAGCAACAAAGCGGGTCCGGAGCCGCTGCGCAGATAGCGCATACGCGCTCCCTGCAAGGTAATCCAGTGATCTTCAATGGAGCACGCCGTCGGCGGGATATCTTGCGGGGTCAGGGCACTCTGCACGTCGATTTTCCTGAGTTCTCGGGCTGAGTTCGGTGCGATGATTTCCGTTCCCGGCGGGACAACCGTTCTACCCCGCCGGGACTCTTACACTAATGTATCGCCTCTGTCGCTTCTGTGTGGGGGGAGCTTCGGCTTCCCCCTTTTTTTNNCCTGCGTCCCAAAAGTGAACGGCGATTCTAACCGTTCCAGATTGGGGGAGGCGCAGGGTGGGGGAAGGAGCTCTGGGGTTGGGGGAGGGGGTACATCAGAATTCCCTCAGTTTGGTGTAAGGTCAGAGAGCCGGGGTCGGTGGCTGGCTCAAGAATGGACCTGCTAACTTCATTTCAGGCAACCAGTTACCAAATCCCACAGAATCATACCAAAAAGCATAGCGCAGCCGTTGGCGCACTTTTATAATCCGGGAAGTCATTTCTTTGAAGGCACTTGTGAACCACGGGAAGTCATCGACGGTGGCAGTGAACGTGCAGAAGTCTACTGGGGGCGATCCCATCCTCGAGCGTGGGATGACGCAGCGGCCCATGGATAGAGACTTTCAAAGCCGTTTTACCGTGGTTCTGCTCACTCTGCTGACCGCGGCCGCGATTGTCTTTGCCGCAATCAATTTCCAGAAGGAACGCGAATTTCAGATCCCCTACGATGGGGTGTGGTGGCTAGAGCACGACGGCGACCTGATCGCCGATCAGGTGCAGCCTGATGGCCCCGGGGCCAAGGCAGGGATCAAGAGCGGCGATCGCCTGGCGGCGGTGAACGAGCAACCGGTGAATGACGGCGCCGCCCTGCAGCGCGAGCTCTGGCGGGCCGGGGTCTGGTCGAAGGCCACTTACTCGTTGGTGCGGCAAGCGGTTCCGGTGGACACCGATGTCGTGCTCATTCCCACCGAGAAATCGCAGAACACCTGGCTGCGCCTGATCGCGCTGATCTATCTGGGGATTGGGTTGTACGTGTTGCTGCGGCGCTGGACTGCGCCCGGCTCCTTGCACTTCTACGTCTTTTGCCTGGCTTCGTTTGTTCTGTATTCGTTCCAGTACACCGGAAAACTAAACGGGTTTGACTGGAGCATCTACTGGGGCAGCATCGCAGCCGGATTGCTCCAGCCCGCTCTGTTTCTGCATTTCGTTCTGACTTTTCCCGAGAGACGGCGCTTCGTCCTCGAACACCGCTGGGCGCTGCCGACGGTGTATCTACCCGGTCTGGTGCTCCTCAGCCTGCAGATTCTTGCGCTGCGCTACCTGAAAGCGAGCGAGCGCCTGCGCTGGGATCTCGACCGCCTGCAGATGGGATACCTGGCGGTGTTCTTCATTGCGGCGGCGGGAGTGCTCTGGTACTGCTACCGGCGGGCGCGGACTCCGATTCTGCGGCAGCAGTTGAACTGGATCACCCGGGGCACGATCGTAGCCATAACGCCCTACACCCTGTTCTACGTGATTCCTTATCTGGCGGGAGCGATGACCACGCCCGCCATGAGAATTTCCGTGTTGTCGCTCGGCCTGCTGCCTCTGACCTTCGGCTACGCGATTTTCCGTTATCGCCTGATGGATGTTGACCTCATCTTCAAGCGCGGCATGGTCTACACCCTGGCGGCCGCCGCCATTGCGGGCGCTTACTTCGCCATGGTCGCAGCCGTGGCCGAGCTGGTGCATACCCAGGTGCCGAGTTCGGGGCCGAAGGGACTGGTGCTCGCGATTGTTGTGACCGCGGTGCTATTTGATCCGGTCCGCAAATGGATTCAGGAGCACATTGATCAGTTCTTTTACCGCACTCGCTATGACTTCCGGAAAACGCTGATCGAATTTGGACGCGAACTGAGCTCGGAAACGGACCTGGACCGCATGCTGAGTTCGGTGGTCGATCGCCTGTCGCGGACGCTGCTGGTAGACCGCATGGCGATTTTTCTGACCACGGGCGAAGCCGACCAGCGCATTGCCCTCGCCAAGTCGTTTGGCATGGCCCAGACCGGCGGCATGGATTTCGGGTTTCTGAGCGTGCCGCGGCCAGAAATGGAGGCCGGCCACCTGTTTTTCGACAACACGCATCAAGTCCCGCGGGAGACCCCGAGCGCCCAGGAAACCATCGCCAAGCTGGACCTGAATTACTACATTCCGTGCCGCGCCCAGGAGCACGCCATTGCCTTCGTCGGCCTGGGCAAGACCATGGCCGGTGATTTCCTTTCGAGTGAGGACGTGGAGCTGCTCGAGACCCTGGCCGGCTATCTCGGCATCGCCATCCAGAACGCGCGCTTGTACGCCTCGCTCGAGCAGAAGGCCGCCGAGTATGAGCGGCTGAAGGACTTCAATGAAAACATCGTAGAGTCCATCAACGTGGGGGTTCTGGCGGTCGATTTGGCGGACCGGATCGAATCCTGGAACTCCCAGATGGAGGTGATGTATGCCCTGCCCCGCTGGCAGGCGTTGACCCGTCCGCTGAGTGAGGTTTTTCCGGCTGCATTTGTCGAGGAGTTCTACCGGGTGCGGCAAAACCCCGGAATTCACAATCTATACAAGTTCCGCCTGAACACCCCCGCCGGCGAAAGCCGGACGGTGAACGTCGCCATTGCCCCGCTCGTGACCAAGAAGTTCAACGTGATTGGGCGGCTGATCATCATGGACGACATCACCGAGCGGGTCGAGCTAGAGGCCCAGCTCTCGCAATCCGACAAACTTTCCTCGATTGGCCTGCTGGCCGCAGGTGTCGCCCACGAAGTCAATACGCCCCTTGCCGTCATTTCGTCGTATGCGCAGATGCTGTCCAAGCAACTCCAGGGTGACCCGCAAAAAAGCGGCCTCATGGAGAAAATCACCCGGCAAACCTTCCGGGCCTCGGAAATCGTCAACAACCTGCTCAATTTCTCCCGCACCAGCGGCACCGAATTTGCCGAGGTCGACGTGAATCGGATCATTCTGGACACCATGGCTCTGCTCGAGCACCAGTTCAAGACGGCCAAGATCCGGGTGCAGGACGAACTGGGCGGGCACGTGCCGCCGATCAGTGGGAACGCCGGACGACTGCAGCAGGTGTTTTTGAACTTGTTCTTGAACGCTCGGGATGCCATGCCCGAAGGCGGAACGTTGCGCGTGGCCAGCTCGAACGGGGACGGCGTCAGCGTGCTGGTCTCCGACACCGGAACCGGCATCGCGCAGGAACACATCCGGCGCATCTACGACCCATTTTTCACCACCAAGGCTTCGCCTCAACATGCCCAACAGAGCCGTGGCACCGGACTCGGGCTGTCGGTAACTTACGGCATCATCCAGGAACACGCCGGAAAGATCCGCGTGGAAAGCCGGCCCGGCGAAGGGACCACGTTTTATCTCGACTTTCCCTTGACGAGGAAAACGGTCAATGTCTGAAGCGGCCGTCATCACGCGCCGGCATGTGGGGGAGTCCTCCGCCTCCCCGGCGGGCTCGGTCCTGATCATCGACGACGAAGCGGAGATTCGCGAGTCGCTGCAGACGCTGCTCGAGATGGAAGGCTACGAGGTCGATTCCGCACCCACCGGCGAAGAAGGCCTGGCGCGTATCGGAGAACGGACCTTCGATCTGGTGCTGCTCGACCTGGCCCTGCCCGACCGCAACGGCATCGACCTGCTGGCGGAACTGCACAACCAGGCCCCGCAGATTGCGGTCATCATGATCACCGCTTACGGGACCGTCGAAAACGCGGTGCGGGCGATGCAGGCGGGAGCAAGCAACTTCGTCCAAAAACCCTGGGACAACGAGAAACTCCTGGCCGACGTGCGCGCCGCCATCGCCCGTCACCGCGCCGAAGAAGAGAACATCCAGCTGAAGCGCGCTCTCAAGCAGCGCTACAACTTCGAAAGCATTGTGGGCAAGGCCGAGCCCATGCTGAAAATCTTCGACCTGGTCGCCCAGGTCGCCCCCAGCCGCTCCACCGTGCTCCTGCAGGGGGAGAGCGGAACCGGCAAGGAACTGATTGCCAAGGCGATTCACTTGAATTCGCAGCGGCACGACCGGCCGTTCGTGCCGGTCAACACCGGCTCCATGCCTCCGGACCTACTGGAATCGAC
>PKYX01000199.1 GCA_003132825.1 Acidobacteriaceae bacterium | reverse complement strand
TAGGGGCAGGTGGCCACGCCCAGGTGAACATCCTGGAACTCGGCAGCCACCGTGGCCAGCAGGCGTGGGTTGACTCGCGTGTCGCTATCGCTCATCACCACCAGGTCATTGGTCGCCGCTGCCAGCACCACGNNGGGCCGGAATCTCTGGATACTCCTGCTGGAGCTTCTTGACGACTGCCCCCGCCGGATCGTCCGGCTCTCGCACCGCAAACAGGATCTCGAACGCCGGGTAGTCCTGTTCGAAAAAGGTGCGCAGATTGGATTCGAGTCCCGGGTCCAGACCGGACAGCGGCTTGAGAATGCTGACCGGCTCCGGGGATGCCAACCCGGGCGGTCGCACCAAGAGGTAGCGCCAGGCCGCCACGATTGATAACAGCGAGTTCGCTAGAGCGCCGGCGAGCAGAGCCAGAAGTACAGCCGTCGCCGCGCTCACCTCAAAACCCAACCCGCGGGGCTTGATTCGAGTTCCATCCCCTCGGTGAGAGGGGTGATCACCGCCCAGACAGCCACCCCACCATTCAGCCGCGGCAGAGCGGAGGGGGCGAGTGCGCCAAGTCTAGGGTTGAGCGAGGTCGCGGGAGGATTCATGCGAGATTCCGCAGGCCATTATAAAGCCCGAGGGAATCAACTGGAACCAGCTGCGGCCAGCGCTCGGGGTTCCTCCGCCCCCAAGACTTCCCGGATCTTGCGGGCCAATGACTTCAGGGTAAAGGGCTTCTGCAGGAAGCGGGAAGTGACGTCGATGGCCCCATGCTGAAGAACCGTGCTTTCCGCGTATCCGGAGACGAATAACACTCTCATGAGCGGTCTCGCGGCGGCTAATTGGTCCGCGAGTTCGGCGCCGCCCATGTGCGGCATGACCACATCGCTAATCATCAAGTGGATTGTCCCGGCATATTCCCGCGCGACGCGCAGCGCATGTTCCCCATCCTTGGCATCGAGCACCGTGTAGCCGCTCAAGCTGAGGAACTCCTCCTCAGACTTTCGCACGGCGGCTTCATCTTCGACCAGCAGCAAGGTCTCCGAGCCCCGGGGAGCTTTTTCCAGCGGGGAAAGCAGCGGCGCAGCGCTTTGCTCCCACACCCGTGGCAGATAGATCTTGAAGGTGGTTCCGAGTCCTGCCTCGCTGTAAACCCAGATGAAGCCGCTGTTTTGCTTCACGATGCCGTATACGGTCGCCAGCCCGAGGCCAGTTCCTTTGCCCACTTCCTTGGTGGTGTAGAAAGGCTCGAAGATGTGTGCCATATGTTCCGGCGCGATTCCCAGGCCTAGATCGGTGACTGTCAACACAACATAGTCCCCTGCCGGCACGACGCTGCGGCGGTGTGAATACTCTTCATCCAACTGAATATTTGCGGTTTCAATGGTGAGTCTTCCGCCGCGCGGCATGGCGTCGCGGGCGTTCGCCGCCAGGTTCATCACCACCTGCTCGATCTGTACCGGATCCACCTTGACCCGGCCCAGATCGCCTCCGGGAACGATCACCAGTTGGATATCTTCCCCGATCAATCGGGGGAGCATGCGGCTGATTTCCGTGATGACCGTATTCAAATCGAGGACTCGCAGCAACTGCATCTGCTTGCGGCCGAAGGCCAGCAATTGGCGGGTGAGATCGGTGGCGCGGCCGGCTGCCGTCATGATTTCTGTCACGTTGCGGCGCAGCGGATGCTCGACCGCCAACGATTCCAGCATCAATTCGGCATAGGCGCTGATGACCATGAGCAGATTGTTGAAGNNTCTAGTCTGCCGATGGCGTCCATCCTCTGTGCCCGCTCCAGTTGCGCTTCCAGCCGGTGCCGCTCGGTGATGTCCCGGTCGGTTGAAATAAAGTGCGTAATCCGCTGCTCTGCATCTCGCAACGGCGTGATGGTTTTCTCGGCAAGAAACGTTTCTCCGTTTTTTTTTCGATTGACGACCGTCCCCCGAAAGGTTTCGCCGGAAAGAATGGTACGCCACATTTCCTGGTAGAGCCCGGGAACTTGTTGCTTGGACTTGAGTATGCGGAGCGTCCGCCCGATGGCTTCTTCACTCGAGTACCCGGTGAGGGTCTCAAACGCCGGGTTCACATATTCCATGATGCCGCTGCGGTCGGTAATGACCACCAGGTCGGCGGTCTGCTCCACGGCGCGCCACATTTTGCGCAGCATGCCGTCGGCCTTCTGGCGCTGTCTGTCCTGGCAATACAACTCAATGGCCTGGCAGACGGCACTCACCGCAGACTTGCTCGAATGGTCCGCGGGAAGGCAAACCGCAGTGCTCGTCTGAATCGCCGCCGCCATCGTCACTTCATTCACCGGATCGCTCAGGAAGATGACCGGAGGGGTGGGGCGCGCCGGGATCTCGTGCAATAGTCGGCGGGCCATGCTGTCTCCCGACTTCGAGTCGCACAAAACCAGGCCGTAGGCGGCCTTTCCCATATGCAAGAGGGCTTCGTCGGAGGAACGTGCGTGGTCGAGGCTGACTTTCCCGTCGCCGGCCTGCACCAGCAGCTTGCGCAGGCAGATGAAATCCTGTTCGTCGTCTCCCACCAGCAAGAACTGCAGCGTTGAAAACGCGATTTCAGACGACCGGCTCTTACCCATACCCTTTGGAGACTCCCGCTACCTCTTTCTATCGGAAACCGTGGGCAACAACATTGCTCAACGAAGGTGGGCGTCCAAACGGAAATGCGCAGTCGATTTCGATTCAGGAAAAGTACGGTTTTGGGATGCCATGCGAGCGCTCGCGCCCAGGGCGAAACCACGGCGTCGGCAGGGTGTCCGGAAGGGATGGTTGACTTGCCGCTCTAGCGAAACCAGAGCAAGATTCCGAGCGTCGCCGCCGTCATCAGAATGGTTCCAATCAGATACTTGTGCGACCTCAACCAACTCTCTTCGGACCCAGCCGGATACAGAAGGCCGGGAAAGAAAGCGGGCGCCCGATCCGTCGCGGGATCGGTTGCCATGCTCCTATCCCCGGGCAGGGAAGCTGCGCAATCNNGCGAGCTCAACCAACTCTTTTCCGGGCCAGCCGGAGACAGAAGGCCGGAAAAAAACGCGGGAGCCCGAGCCGTCGCGGGAGCGGCTGCCATGCTCCTATCCCCGGGAAGGGAAGCTGTGCAATCTACGCACAAAGCGCGTCCTCCCGAGACCGGAAAGCCGCAGGCGATGCATTCCCCGATCTGGCCGCGGTCGACCGGCGCAGTTGCCACGCCGCCCACTTCTTCGACAGGCTGGGGAATCTCGGTGGGCGCCGGCAATGGGCTGCCGGGTGGATCCGGAGCCAGTGGAGGGATGAATCGAGGGTCGCCAGGCGGCCCAGCGTCACCGAAGGCCGCCACCATTTCCGCCCTACGGGCCGCATCGGCGTGGTCGAGGGCGGTCTGGACCATCTCGCCCAGGCGTTCCAAAGCCGCGATATCCCGTTCTTCGAAGGCATGCGCTTTCCCGGACAGCAGCTCGAAGACGC